>JBQCFO010000110.1:0-3465 GCA_051959055.1 Ginsengibacter sp.
TTAATACTATTTTCTTCACATTAATGTAAATGCCTTCATTTTATTGTATTCATCTTGGAAAATCTTATCTCCGAACATAAAAAACGTAAAAATCCACCCTCTCTGTTAGATTGGTGGATTTTTGTAGCAGTGTTTTTTCTCAAAACACTTCCTTTAAAGTTGTAAAAACTTATCCAATAAAAAGCAGTGGTGGCTGGGATTATATCGCGGTGAATGATCATAAAATTTATGTTTCTCATGGAACGCAGGTAAATATCTTAGATAAAAATTCCGGTGATTCTGTCGGAATTATTCCAGGAACTGAAGGTGTGCATGGAATCGCATTTGACAATACGCTTCATAAAGGATATACCAGCAACGGAAGATTAAATAACGTTTTTGTTTTTGATCTTTCTACTAATAAAGTATTGGATTCCATTGCTACGGGCGAAAATCCTGACGCGATCAGCTATGAAAGTTTTTCTAAAAAAATAATTACCTGCAATGGCCGCAGTAAATCCCTGTCTGTAATCGATCCTGAAAAAAATAAGGTAGTTGCAACCATTGAACTTGGCGGCAAACCTGAAGAAGCAGTAAGTGACGGTAAAGGAAAATTGTTTGTAAACCTTGAGGATAAAAGTGAGATTGCTGAAGTGGATATGAAAAATTACAAAGTGCTGAACCGCTGGCCGATTGCGCCCGGCGAATCTGCTACAGGCCTTGCTTTAGATAAAAAAACCAACCGGCTTTTTGCAGGTTGTGATAATAAAATGCTCGTTGTGGTAAATGCCGAAAATGGAAAAGTGATAACTTCTTTACCAATTGGCGATGGATGTGATGGAGTCGTTTTTGACGCAAATAAAAATCTCGTTTTCGCTTCATGTGGAGAAGGCAATATGACAGTCATTAAAGAAAAAGATGCCAATCATTTTGAAGTTGCGCAAACAGTTCCCACGCAAACAACTGCCCGTACGATAGCGCTTGATCCAACTACTAATACTTTGTTTTTGCCCGCAGCTAATTTAGCGCCAGCAGATCCAAATACTACGTCCAGGCGGCGCAGTTTTGTTCCGGGTACTTTTAAAGTATTGGTTGTGAAGGAGTGATTTTTGTAGCGGCAGTAAACAAACAAATATTGCAGAATCGTATTTCTTTTTGAAGAAATTTACCATTAAGAATCCTTTTAGTTCTATTCTAACAGGAGTTCTTTGGACGGGCCGCCTACTCAATGTAATTAAAGTTAGGAGATAAATGTCATCGGGATTATAAGATGTTTCAATTTTAATCTTCTATAATCATATCAGCCGTTCCGGCTTTAAATCCTGAAAGGATGATATGATTATAGTTTGAATGTAATTGCTTTTCACAACCCTGAAAGGGTGACATTATCCCGCACCATTATTAATTTTATTACATTGACCGGTCGCTTAATCCAACAATTCTTTCAACTTTTGAGTCAACTTTTCTCCAAAAATATTTTTCGCAACAATTACCCCGTTTTTATCAACTAAAATATTGGAAGGAATGGCTTTAATTCCATATTCTTCTGATGTGGAATTTTTCCATCCCTTCAAATCCGAAACCTGGTTCCAATCAAGATGATCAGCAGCAATTGCCTTAAGCCATGAATCTTTTTTGGTATCATAAGAAACACCAAATATGGTAAAACCTTTATCTTTAAATTGATTGAAAGCCGCTACCACATTCGGATTTTCGCGGCGGCAAGGGCCGCACCAACTTGCCCAAAAATCTATTAAAACATACTTTCCTTTCAATGAAGTCAAACTCAGCTTTGAACTGTCAGGAGTAAATTGAATGATATCCGGAGCTGTTTTTCCAATAGCTACTTTCGCATAAGTGTCAACCATTTTTTTGATCTCTTTTCCTTTAGACGAGTTTTTAATTTTCTTATCAAGCTCATTATACAAAGGTTCCACATCACTCGCTTCTGCATAATACGCATAGTTTTCAAGTATCGCCATTGCTGACATCATTGACTTTGGATTTTCTTTTACAAAAGCCGAAACTACTTTTCTTTTGGCCGCAAGAATATCAAAGTCCACCAGATCGAGGCTATCCATTACTTTACGGTTTTGATTTTTGTAAGCTTCCTCATAAATTTTGCTGTTACCTGCTTCCCATTTTGAGATAGCTTTCATTCTTTCTTTCAATAATTTATCATCAGAATTTATGGAAGAACCTTTCACATTTAATAATTTTAAAGAATCTCCACGCCCTGTAACCTGCATGGTTGCTGGTTCTATATAAAAAGTGAAGTAATCACTTTTTCTTTCAGGCATGGTAAGCGAAGCGAAAAAAGGAGAAGATACAAAACCGGTAAACTGGAATTTTCCATCTTTAATAAGAGCAGAATCCCTGAATGTTTCGCCTTCTTTATAAATATTTAAAAAGATGGTTCCCTCTTTTATTTTCTCCAGGTTTCCATTGATTGCAAAAGCAGAATCCTGTGCTTTTACATTTATATTTAAAAATAAGATAATGGAAAGAACCGAGAAGTATTTTTTCATGAATATTTTTTTGCGCGAAGGTACTTTACAGAAATGGATTTGAAAAGATTAGAAACATGAAAAGCTTTAGGCAAATTGTTTAGAAAAGTTACAGGAATTCATTTTTATACCCAGCTACCAGGAATCGAAGCAGATAATGGATAAGCAGTGAATTGATATTTTTTGCACTATCATTCACCGCTCACTATTCACAACTCATAATTAAGAATGCACCGCAAAACCGGCATGGTATTTATTGTAATAATTTTCTAACCACAAAATCGACGGGTATGAAAAAGAATTTTCTCGTTATCGTTTTATGTACTGCTACATTTTTTGCATGTAATCATCAAAAGAATAAAGCGGGCAAAGATGCAGAAACATACCGCACTGTGCCGGTACCAAATGTGAATGGAAATATTCCGGATACCAGTAATTCTATAGACCTTGGCACGAAAAAAGACACGTCCCACGTTAAAACAGATTCTACCGTTTCTAAAGGAAAATAAGAATCGCGTTTATTTATTGTTTTACTGAATCACCGGTTGTCAATAATAGGTATATGATTTGACAACAACGGCTCCGCTGCTTGCCGTAACAGTTTCGGAAGTAATTCGTTTATTATCATCAAAAGTATATACATGGTTCAATGTTTCCACATCGCCACCCTCATTTACTTTTGTTGTTTTCACAAGGTTTTTGGCCATCTGGAAATATGGAGTTCCCAAAGTAAGATTGTTTAAGAGATCAGGGTAATATTCATAAGTGGTGACCGAATAATTATCAGTCATTTTTACCATGTTTCCATTATTGTCGTATTCATATTTTTCCTGACTGAATAATTCAGCTCCTGTTAACTTACCGTAATCGTATTGTTTTAATAAAATTAATTGCCTGTTTGCGTTATAAGTATATTTCTCAGTCATAGTGTCTTGTGTATCGTTGTATTGAAAGGTGCTATCCACTAACTGGTTATTAT
>JBQCFO010000111.1:0-3991 GCA_051959055.1 Ginsengibacter sp.
CCCCGATATTTTTTCACCTTGCGAAAGTAATAATTATAAAAGAAAGGGTTTATTTGGTTTAATTAAAAAGGAATATGGTAAACAAGATATTTACCGTTAATTTAGGCGCTTAATTTTTTCTATGTCGCAGGTACGGAAGCAAAGTATTATTTCAACCATTTTTGTTTATGCAGGATTCTTCATCGGATTTGTAAATACGTATCTGTTTACACGCCAGGGTTCTGTATTTACTGCCGCAGAATATGGTTTGACCAATGTTTTTATTGCCGTCGGAAATCTGATGTTTGCCTTTGCTAATCTTGGAATGGTTTCGGTTGTTTATAAATTTTATCCTTATTACAATGATAATTTACCCAAGAAAAAAAATGACCTTTTAACATGGAGCTTATTAGTAAGTATCATTGGCTTTTGCCTCGTAATACTTGCTGGTATTGTATTTAAAGACTTTGTGATCCGCAAGTTCAGTGGTAATTCTCCTGAATTTATTCAATACTATTATTGGGTTTTCCCGTTCGGTTTTTCTATTCTGCTGTTTTCCATGTTTGAAGTGTTTGCATGGAACATTCGCAAATCCATTTTTACAACTTTCCTCCGTGAATTATTATTCAGGTTACTTACGCTTATCCTAATCTTTTTTTTAAGCTTCAAACTCATCCACTCTTTCGATACATTTATTAAAATATACGCTTTTACTTATGGTTTTGTGGCCCTGGTTCTGCTCTTTTATCTCGCCTGGAAAAAAGAGTTTTATATCACATTCAGCATCAGCCGTGTTACCAAAAAGTTTTACAAAAAGATGGTTTCGATGGCTTCGCTGATTTATGTGGGAAGTACGATTTATACAATTGCCACATTTATTGACGGCATTATTATTATGTCGCTTTGGGGCATGGCTGCTACAGGTATTTTTTACCTGGGATTTGTAGTTTCGGGACTCATTCAGGCACCTCAAAGAGGCGCCGTTGCCGCATCCATACCGGTTTTGTCCAAAGCATGGAAAGATAAAGACTTCGTGAAGATCAATTTAATTTATCAGCGATCGGGAATCAATTTGTTAATTGCATCTTTGGGAATATTTTTAATTGTTTGGCTTAATTATTCAGATGCGGTAACAACTTTTAAATTAAAACCCGCCTATCTCGAATCCAAATGGATATTTTTCTTTTTGGGATTAGCGAAAGTAGTAGATATGGGCACCGGCGTCAATTCACAAATCATTGGTACCTCTACTTTCTGGCGCTTTGAATTTATCAGTGGAATGGTTTTATTATCTCTTGCTGTTCCTCTTAATTACCTGCTGGTGAAGCATTATGGAATTATCGGTGCCGGTTATTCAACCCTGATTTCTTATTCTGTTTATAACATCATCCGCATCATTTTTCTCAAAAGAAAATTCAATATGCATCCTTTTAGCATGAAAACTATTTATGCAATTATTCTCGCTTTCCTGTCTTATTTTATTTGCTATTATACTTTTATTTCTTTCCATGGTTTTTTTGGAATTCTGCTAAAAACCATTGTCTTCACTGCATTATATGGAGGCGCCATTGTGTATTTTGATCTTTCTCCCGATGTTTTACCCATGTGGGATAACATAAAAAGTAAAACCTATCGCCGAAAAAAATCTTCATAGAAAGTTCCGGTTTGATAGTTTCATACTTTTTAGTTTTTTTATTTTCCTAAACTATTGATTTCGATCCATTGATTTTCCTGCTTTAAATGTTTATCGTCCATATTAAAAACGGACAGCAGGTGTATCGAAAGCGAACAAATTTTATTTTGTTAAATAAATAAGCTCTTGATAACCAAAGAATCTGAATGTGGCATTTCCTTGGTACCCAAACAGTAATCAAATTTCAAAAACCGGAAAGACCGAATGGTCAATATTTGTTTGTTTGCTGAGAAGCAGAAGAAATGATAAAAGAGTGAAGATGTTTTTTTATCTGTCTTAGCAGTCTTACATAAACGAAAGTGAAGATGTCCAATAATCAATACTCAACAAGTCAATGTTTAAAAATTATTTAAAAATCGCTTTTAGAAATCTTTGGAAAAATAAAGGGTTTTCCGCTATCAATATTTTTGGCCTGGCCAGTGGCCTTGCCATTTGTTTGCTGATTTTATTTTACGTAAATAACGAGCTTGGGTATGATCAATACAATACAAAAGCCGATCGGATTTACCGGGTAGATGGAGATCTTCAATTTGGAGGCAATCATTTTGTGCTGGCGCAAGTTCCGGATCCTATGGGAGCTGCATTAAAACAGGATTTTCCGCAGGTGGAGCAATATGTACGCCTTCGCGACCACGGGGGTATCCTTGTGAAAAAAGGCAATCAGAATATGGAAGAAGATAAAGTAATTTATGCTGATTCTACCTTGTTTTCAGTTTTTACTCTTCCCATGATCCACGGTGAACCATCAACTGCTTTGACTCAACCAAACTCTGTTGTGATTACTGAAAGTACGGCAAAAAAATATTTTAATTCTACAGATGTTGTAGGCAAAACAATGTTGATTGACGATACCGGAAATTATAAAATTACCGGTGTGATAAAAGATATTCCAAAACAATCTCATTTTCATTTCGATTTCATTATCAGCATCTACGGGCAATTGTCTCCTTATGAGATAAATCAATGGACCAGTAACAATTTCAACACTTACATTGTTTTAAAAGAAGGCGCAAAACCTGATGCACTTTCTAGCCAGTTGAACGCATTTGTAATGAGGTATGTGACGCCTGTTTTTCAATCAATGAATCTGACTCCTGAAAAGTTTGCAGAGCAGGGAAATTATTTGCATTACACTTTAATGCCGCTCGAAAAAATTCATTTGTACTCTAACAAATCAGGCGAGCTTGAAGGAAATGGAAATATTCAATATGTGTATATTTTTTCCCTGATTGCATTTTTCATTTTATTAATTGCCTGTGTCAATTTTATGAATTTGTCAACCGCCCGTTCAGCAAACCGGGCCAAAGAAGTAGGCGTGCGGACAGTTCTTGGCTCGTTGCGTAAAAACCTGGTTATGCAATTTCTTTCCGAATCTGTTTTACTGAGTTTTATATCCCTTATACTGGCATTGGTAATTGCCGCTTTATTGCTGCCTTATTTCAACCAGCTTTCAGGAAAGGACATGACTGTGAACTTATTTTTGAAACCCTGGCTTTTGCCTGCGGCTATTTTATTAATGATTATTGTCGGATTAATTGCCGGCAGTTATCCTGCGTTCTATCTCAGTTCATTTAAACCCGTGCAGGTATTGAAAGGCAAGCTGTCAAAAGGCTTTAAGTCGAGCTGGTTAAGAAGTGGGTTGGTTGTTTTTCAATTTTGCATTTCGATAATTTTAGTAATCGGCACTTTGGTTATTTACCGGCAATTGAATTATATCCACAATAAGGATATCGGGTTCAATCGCAGCCAGGTGTTAATTATTAAAAACACCGATGCGATGGGCAAACAGGCAAAAGTTTTTGAAGATGAAGTGAAAAAATTAAATGGGGTAGAGAATGCTACGATGACCGGCTATCTTCCAACAGCAGGCTGGAGAAGTGACAGCCCACTTTTTCCGGATGCAACCGCCGATACTAAAAGTGCAGTGAGCACCCAAATCTGGAAAATAGATGAAAATTATATTCCTGCTCTCGGTATGAAAATGGTCAAAGGCAGAAATTTTTCTGCCGATTTTCCTACTGATTCTTCAGGTATTATTATTAATGAAGCAGCAGCCAAATTATTTGGTTTTAAAGATCCGCTGAACAGGCCCTTGTACTATATGTATAATTTTCCTAAAAAAGATCTTACCAAATACCATATTATAGGCGTTGTTAAAGATTTTAATTTTAATACTCTTCGTGAAATAGTAACGCCGCTTTGCTTTTTATATCAGCCACAAAACAGCAGTGTCGCTTTTAGAATACATTCATCAAAAAATCCAAACCAGATATACTAGAATAACAAAAAATTTAAAATCCTCGCTCCCGATCACCCTTA
>JBQCFO010000112.1:0-7663 GCA_051959055.1 Ginsengibacter sp.
AGGAATGCGGGCAGGTAATTTAGATGAATTTGAAAACTGCCTGGAAGAAGCCCTTAATTTTCCAAATGATAAAATGTTGCGCGGAATTTTAAAAGCATCTGTAAACACGAAAGAACCGCCAACTGAAGGATAGAAATAAGAGTTATTATTTTCAGGCAAAGTGGATGACCAGTCGTTTCTTCCGGTGACATCCATGAATAAATAATTTGCGTATCCTAAAGAAACCGAACCGTATGCAGAATAGATGATTTTGTCAGACTGGAACTGCGTTACACTTGGAAATTCTCCTGAGTTAGACATGTTTTTTAATCCCGGCTGAATCAGGGAATTAATATTTTGCTTATTCTGTGCAACAGTCGTTTTGAAGCGGCTGGTTCCGATAAAAGAGTTAACTGAAAGTTTTCCAACTTTGTTATTCGCAAACAGGACAATATCGGCATTCGAACTTTGAAGGGTATTGTTCAGTGTGCTCATGCTTCCGTTTGGATTACTTTGAGCGCCTCTGTTATTAAAAGTATATCCATTGAGCCAATACATTTGAGTACCGAGCTTCGCTGTCATTTTGAGCCAACTATTGAATTTGGCATTTAGATTAAATGCACTCAATAATTGATTTTTCGTATCCTCGTTTGAGTTTTCGTTAATAGCCCAGTAAGGATTCAGAAAATTCTTGTGGGTGTTAATTTCGTTACCATATTCATTTTTATAATTTGCAAACTCGGACAATTGGTCATCCCGAACCATGAAAGCATACTGGTAAACAGGATTACGGTTACTTCCATTCATGTATTGCCTGTTGGTAACCTTGTTATTGATGAAAGTGACTTTTGAATCCATATCAAGCCACTTATTGAATTTATTCAGAATTCTTAGATTAAGGTTGTTTCTTACTTCCTTATTGATCCCAGCTACTACACTTCCTCCCAAATAATTTGTATAGGAAAATCTGTAATTATTTTCCGCATTTCCACCCTCTACTGATACAGAGTTTGTTAGCATTGAGGCTGTTTGATAAAAGTCTTTTACGTTGTCCGGTTGAGGCAAATATAATTTCGGTTTTCCATTAATACTGATAACGGGCTGTCCCATCATGGGTGCACCAAAACTTGAGGCAAAAACACTTAAATCAGGAATACGCTCCGGGTTGCTTGTTGAACCTGAGCCATCAAGTTTAAAACTGTTTCCCGCACCAAATACGTTTTGATAATCCGGAAATTCCGTAATCCGCTGAAATGTAGAATTAGAATTGAACGCAACTTTAAATTTTGAACCTCCTGATTTCTTCGTAGTTATCAAAATAGCTCCGTTGGCAGCACGTGAACCATACAATGCCGCGGCATTAGGACCTTTCAACACTTCTATGTTTTGAATATCTTCCGGGTTTAAGCTACCAAGCACGTTTCCATAATCCAGGTTATTATTCCCGGAAGTAGTTACACTACCATCTCCTCCTCCATTATCAACAGGCATTCCATCAATCACGAAAAGCGGTTGATTGTTTCCGGTAATCGAATTATTTCCTCTTATTACAATGCGAGCCGAACCGGTATTTGTTGAAGAAGGCGTAACCTGTATCCCGGCAATCCGTCCGGATAATGCAGAAATTATATTGGTAGTTGGTGCTTCTGTCATAGTCGAAACATCCATAGATTGACGTGAATAGCTCAATGCCTTTGCTTCTCTTTTTATACCTAACGCAGTAATGACTACCTGCTCCATTTGTTCACTGGAGGGATTCATTACCACATTAATCACCTGTTGCCCATCTATTTTCCTGGTAACGGTTACCATTCCAATGTGACTGAACACTAATTCCTGTGTATTTCGTGGCACTGAAAGGGAGTAAAGTCCATTTTCATTGGTAAGGGTGCTTGCTTTTTGACCCGACGAGTTTTTTATTGAAATACTTACACCGGCTATCGGAGTATTGTCAGAAGCATTGGTGACTTTCCCGGAAATTTTTAATTCCTGCGCGCTTAGGAAACCCGGGAAAAAACCAAAAAGTAAAATTAAATAATATATCTTTTTCATTCAATTAGTTTTTACTTGTCATTTTTAATCAGTTTGAATTGTGGCATTATGGAAGTCCGGAAATAAATTTGGAAAAAGCAGCCAGCTTTAATTGGCTTTAATTTTCCAGGAATATAAAGAATTAAGGTGGATGAAAAGATGAATGAAATGCTAATGTTATCATGTATTAATGGTATTTAATAAGTTCTATAAGGCATGTCACTTTGAAATGGTATTTCCTTTTTTAGCATGCCTGCTGCCTGACCGGTTAACCACATATAATGATCTTCCGGAATCTCCTTTTCAGTACTAAGAAATCTGCTTTCACCCACCGGAACTTTTTTTGCTCCTTTAAAAATGGCAGTGGCTTCATCGATTTCATCAAACATCGCTACATAGATCATTTTGGCTCCACTTTCAATGGCCCCACCCAACTGCTTCCATAAAAAATTTCCTTTGTTACGGGGTATCGCGTCAAAAGGATCGTCTGGCCGCATATTTTGCCAGCTAAATCCGGGAAATACTACAGGTACATAATCAATACCTTCTTTGGAACACCACGCCATGTCGTCTCTTATACGATCTTTAAATTGTGGATAAGTATTCTCATTGTATCTTCCAACAAACCAGGGATGCACGATATCAATTTTCTTTATTAATGTATGAAGGAATGGATCATCCTGGGTATCAAATTTCAACTCACGCCACCAGGTGGGCACTCCCAGAAGAACACTACAACCTCCATAGACCGGATCATTTTTTAAAAAGTCAACAATTTTTTCAATTTCTTTCAACCCATATTTTCTTCCATCATTAAATCCGGCTCCCCAAATGGCTACCAGCGGTTTTCTTCTATGAAACAGGTAGTTCTCATAAATATCTTTTCGATTAAATTTATACTCATTGATGAGCCTCTTCCAGTCTTCAATCACCACCTTATAATCCTCTGCTTTCATCCCGGATAAATCATACATAATTGAAATAGCACGGTCATACTTTTTTGCAGCTTTCACGGCAGATCCCAGCACTTTTTTATAATGATTTGCACCTTTAGGATTATTGACCGTAGTCACAAAACGTTGCATAAAGGCTCCATCTATGCCATAATCTTTCATCCATTTAAAGTGCAGGTCAACCGTGCTTTCATCATAAGAACTAAACACATAAGCCGGTTGTCCATCCGCAAACGAGAAGGCCGTTTTATATTTCACAGCATAGTCAGAAACATCCGGCCAGTAATCAATTTTTGTACTACCTGGCTCAAATGTCTTTCCATGCGTATAATGATTCCAGCCCCTGTCTGCACCATCACCATCCGCATTAAACCAGCCCTGGTAACCTGTCATTACCAAATTATTGTAAGACATAAACTTCCAATCCTTGTCCTGTTTTTTTTGTTGAGACTGAACAGGTATAATCAGCGAAAAAAGAATGAGAATGGATAAAATAATTTTTAATTTCATTTCAAAAAGTTTATACATTAAGTAACCGTTTTAATCAATTTTCATATTAAATACTCTTTAGCTTTTCTTTGATACCAGCAACTTGCCGCTCCTATTAAAGCGGCTTCCTCACCAAGGATTGCCTTTTTGATTTTTGTTGTAAGCGGCAAACCTGCAAGTCCTTTCATTACAGCTTTTGAAAACAGATCAAACGAATTTGAAATGTTACCTCCGATTACCACGGCTTCGGGCTGTTCGTTTACAATATATTCCTTCAGGAAATTAGCCAGACTGCTACCGAATTCATCAAATATTTGTTGGCGAATGGTTTTGTCTGACCAATCTGATTCAACTAAATCCTTTACCTCATTGATCTTTATTCCCGATAATTCATAGCAGCGTTTTATAAACCACCTGGCAGAAAGATAATCCTCAGCGATCCCACCTAAAAAAGGAGAATTCCACAAATCTGCATCTTCCGAAAAGCCATGGTAATATTTTGCTGAACCAAGTCCTGTTCCCAATGTGATTCCCATCACATGATCCATTCCTTCCGCTGCTCCGCCAAAGGCCTCTCCGCGCAAATAACATTCAGCATCGTTCATAAAAAGCAGGTGGCCCGGTTCTATACTCATCCTTTCAGCTAAAATTGATTTAATATTTAAGTTATAAAGTGCATCATACTTATTCTGGTTTTTCATCAATGACACGCCTGAATCATAGTCAAAAGGCCCCGGTATTGCAATTCCTAATTTTTCGCTGGAATCAGGATATTTTGAACGGGCTTTTTTAATAACATGCGTCCACGTAGAAAAAATCTTATCTGCTGATTCCTGCGCCATCACAGATTCCCTTACCATCGAATCGTGTATAAGAACCCTGCTTTTTAAGTTAATAAGAGCGGCTGTTACATGTGACCCGCCAATATCTACTCCCATTACTATTGAATTATCCATGAACTTTTTTAAAAACTATTGGTTGTTTATAGGTTAAAAATTGATGTTTCCTGTATTTGCTTTTTCAACATTCCATATTTTGAATTGAGAAAATATTTTATAAGATTTAAGTAATTATGTTTTTAGCAAATCACTTATATTGAATTCCTTCCATGGCTTTTTATCGACATTCGCATAAATAGAAATTGACACCCTGTTTTTTGCTGAAACACTTACTATAGAATACCCACAGAAGTCCGCAAACTCAAAATATTTTATAAATGGTTTTTCCTTTTCGAGGCTATCTTTTCTTTCCGCTAAAGTTGAGGGTGAAAATTTCGGTTCTAAATCCAACAGCTTTGGACCATAAGCATCTAATCCTTTCAAATGGTCTTTGATAGGAGCATCGGGAGCGGGAACTACACTACCGGTACATATTTGTACAAAATTACCCTTTGGGGTAGATCTGGTTAAAACATTCGTTTTATGCATATGCCCACATAAAACGATTGCATGATGTTTCCCTAAAATATTTAATAATTCTTCTCTGAATGGCTGCTCATTTTCCTTTGAAAAGACATGCCAGTCAGCCCTTGCTGTAAAGGATACAATTGGTTGATGAACGCAAAAAAATAATAAATCCTCTTTATGTTCTTTTATTACTTCCTTTAACCATTTTAAACTTTTTTCGCCAGCATAACAATCATACAAGATGAAACGTGCATTTTTATGAACAAAACTTGAGTTTGCATGAGGCATTTCAAGTTTCTGCTCTTTACTCTGCCATGGTAATACTGTTTTGATATAATTTTCCCGTGCACCATCACCAGTTATATCATGGTTGCCTTTGATAACAAAAAACGGACGCTTTAGATTTTGGTCTGCTATCAAGGAAATAAATTCGTCAGTCTGCTTTTTAGCTAATTCCAGGGAACCACATAAACCTTCAACAAAATCACCTAATTGGAGATAAAAATCAGCGTTGGCATTGCCAGCCTTTTCCTTCGCAACTTTCAGTAAGGCCGGTAAGTTTTCTTTCGTTATGTGCGAATAATTCTGAATTTGAACAATGTCGTTAGGATAATTAGCATGCAAATAATCCAAATCATGATGTTCAAGCTTATCAAAATGCAAATCACCCAGCAATAAAAAATTAAACCCTTTCCCGGCACTTGGTGTAAAATCAAAAGCTGAAACCCCGAGCGGTAATGCGGCAGCAATGGTTCCGAATGATACAATAAATCTCCTTCTGTTTAAAGTAGTTGACATAGCCGATGATTTAAAACATTACACCTATGAATACATTTTCCAATAAACCTTGCTATTAATTTTCAGCTCTTTTATACAGGGATCATTTTAGAAGAAATTCTCAATATGCGGTTAGGTCGCTGCTATTACAAGAGTTTTTTAAAAGCGATTATTGCATAAACAGATTTCATTTTAAAACAAATTTTCGAAGCAAAAAATTACTTTACTGTGACAAACATAAATTATTAAATCGATTTAGCAAAATATTGTTTTCAATATTTAAGGGAAATAAAAAGGGCAGGAGAATGGCTGAGATTGGCAAAATGCTCGGAAAATAAAAATAAATTTCAGTGAATAAGAAAAAGCGTTATTTCTTTCTTCGCTGTGAAGATTCCCTTATAGTCAGGTGTGCAGGTAAAATGATTTTGTTATCAATTGCAGTGTCTGCAGAATTATTCAAATCATTAAGAATGACATCTATGAGCTGCTCGGAGATTTGCTCTACCGGCTGCTCGATTGCAGTGATTGATGGATCGAATAGACGAAAGAGATCGTGATCATCAAAAGCAATTACACCGATATCATCCGGAATATTTTTATGTAAAGAAACGATAGCTTCCAAACCACTTATGGCTAAGTAATTGGTTGCAAAAAAAATTGCATCAACATCGTTTTCTCTAAGAAAAGACGCTATTTGTGATGTATAATTATTAGCTCTGCCCAAAAAAGGAATCTTTTTAATAAAAGGTTTTAAATGATGATCGCTTAAAGCTTTCTTATATCCGGATAACCGTTCTGTCATTTGAATTTGTTCTGAGTCGAGCGTTATAAAAGCAATATTTTTATAACCTTTATCTACAAAATGATGAATCGCCTTGTAAGTACTTTCAAAATTGTCAATGATTACATAGTTTGTGTCAATACCAGGTAAATATCTATCAAACAAAACAAGCGGTGAATCATCATCTAATAAGAGTTCAATATCCTTTTCAATCCCTTCGGCGGGAGTTATAATGTAGCCATCCACCTGCCGATCTCTGAAAAGCCGGATCAGTTCGCTTGTCTTTTTAGCATCATTTTCTGAACTACAATAAAATAACTTATATCCCTTATGATTTGCCCTTTCTTCAATCTTTCGGGCAATGTGTGCAAAGAAAGGGTTAGAAATATCCTCAACAATCAAACCTATTATATTCGATTTGCCGGTTCGCAAACTTTTAGCCAGCGAATTAGGAACGTAACCAAGTTCCTGCACCACGCTCATTACTTTTTCTTCCACCTCATGGCTGATCCGCATTTCTTTAGCTTTTCCATTCAGAATAAAAGATATGGTGGTTTTAGAAACACCGGATTTCTTTGCAATATCTCCTATAACAGGGGATTTTTTTTTCATTTTTAAGCCAATTCAAGGTTTGCTGAGATTATTTTATTTATATTATCATTCTTCACCGCTAAAGTTTATCACTTCTGCTTCTAATTAGATTTAGTTATAGTATTTGGTTTCGTAATATTGGATGCGAATTTAAATCAAAACACATCATAATGAGTTTCGAGGGTTCGAGTTAATTTGAAATCAACCAGTCAAAATAGAAATTGCAGATATTTGTTCGTTTGCCGGTGACTGAACTTCCTTAAAGCTTTCAATTCATTGATAATTTTGGAAATTTCATTCCGGAAAAGGAAGTAACGATTGTAGGAATTGAAAATCCGGAAAAACATCCGTCAGGTTGCAATACATTCCTAACTAATATCTGCATTTTGGTGATTTTGATTTGGTTTAAATAAAGATGGCAGCTACCTACTCTCCTCCCCACAGTTCTGTGGGGATAGTGCCATCTTCAGAAATTGCTATATCTTCTAAAATTCATAAAAAATAAAAAACCCTTTCAGAACTAACTGAAAGGGTTTAAATAAATATGGCAGCTACCTACTCTCCCACATTGTTGTGTAGTACCATCGGCCATGAGGGGCTTAACTTCTCTGTTCGGTATGGGAAGAGGTGAACACCCTCGGCAAAACCACCATAAA
>JBQCFO010000113.1:0-2721 GCA_051959055.1 Ginsengibacter sp.
AGCAGCGGATTGGTGGGCTCTGCAACGAGCAGTTTTCAATCTGCCGAGCAAGTAAAAAAACCTTAGATTCTGCTAAATCATTCATCAAATAAAATGTACGGCGAACAAACAAAAAAGGCATTTTTTTCTTTTGAATTTTGATATTTCTTACCGTTATTATTCAGGAAAGTGTCTTATTCGGGGCTTTTATTAACTGATCTTTTTCCTTTGTAATTTATTGCCGTTACCCACCAAATATTTCCAAAAGGATCTTTGATTCCTCCTCCCCTGCCATAAGATTCATCAGTGATTTCTTTCACAATTGTAGCGCCTTCGCGGATTGCTTTTTGAAAAGTTTCATCAGCATTATTTACATAAATGAAAAGGCTTGCAGTAGAAGGTTCAAATTCATGAGTAGAATCGGCAAACATGATCGTACTATCATCCCCAATCATAATTTCTGCATGCCGGATAATATTTTCATCGCGCATATTTTTGAAATTTATTCTTGCGCCGAAAACTTTTTGAGTAAACAAAATAAATCCTGCAGCATTTTCAAGAATTAAATATGGCATTACCGTTTGATTGTTTTCCGGAATTTTCATTTTTAATTATAATTTATATGGTTATAAAATAGACATCGAATTTATAATTTCTTGTACATTAGAGCAGAAATCAAAATTCTTATTATTTCTTCATTTACTGAGAAAATAATTGATATAATACAAAAAAAGACCGGCAAAAGCCGGCCTTTTAAATTTAACCCATAAAATTATATTAATAATTGGGATTTTGTTTTAGATTAGGATTAGCTGCCAATGCCTGTGATGGAATTGGAAAAACAAGATTCTTTGGGTCATCGCTTGGTTTATACTGCCAGCTTTTCAGATAAACACCAAAACGAATCAAATCAGTTCTTCTAAAACTTTCCCAATACAATTCTCTTCCTCTTTCAGCTAAAAGCGTATTCGGATCTTCTACATTGTTTGGATTAACAAGAGGCATTGACGCAACAGGAGTTGCTCCTCTGGCTGCCCTTAGTCCATTAATCAAAGTTAAAGCGCCTGCAACATCCGGAGTAGCCGCTCTCATTTTTGCTTCTGCAACCATCAATACTACATCAGGATACCTGTAAAGCATCTGCCAGTTTCCTGCAGGTCCGGAATAATATTTTCCACTATTTGTAAAATCGGGAACGTATTTTACAACTCGAATGCCGGTAACTTCCAGGTTTGATCCGGTTTCAATCATATTTGATGCAATTTGAGGAGTATATGCGAGTGGATTACCCTTTCTGTCTTTTAATGCTACTCCGGCTTCATTATATTGCTGGCCAACCAAAAATCCTGGTCTGATACCCGAATAAGGAGTAGAGTTCACATTATACCTATGGCCAATTCTTTGATCCAATGTACTATCGGCACGGCTGAAAGTAGTAACTCCTGTGGGACTGAATGTATTATAAAAATCACTTATTGTGCTAAAGCCATTCCAACCAGCATTTGGGTTATTAGGAGTATAAGAATTGTAATGGAGCGTCATCATCCAGCGAGCTTCAATATTCGCGTGATTGACAGAAACGCCAGATTGATTTGGATAAGCAAAAATTGCTTCTTTAGATGTTGATGAATTATTTACTGAAAAATTATCAAAGTAATTCGGCGTATAAGAATATTTGTGACTATTAATAATAGCATTCCCTAACGTAATAACCTGCTGCATGTCTGCATCAGCAAAAGTAGGTGCAGCCCTGTTAATGAAAGCGCCTTTTTGAAGCAGGCAATGCATCAATAGTACATTTGCTGCATCAGGTGTTGCAGCAGTAATAGGATTTGCAGGGTCCAAATCAGGTATGATTGCTGTTAATTCACTGATTATGAAATTAATAGCATCCGCTCCTGATTTTACTTCCGGTGCATTTAACAAATTATCACCAGGATTTCTGAAAGGAACCTGCCCATACAAATCAAGTATATAATATAATGCAAAGGCTCTTAAAAACCTCGCCTCTGCAGCTTGCCCCTTTGTTGGGTTAAATGCCAACACATTAGTGGCGTCAAAATTCAATTTATTTAAGCTGTTGAACACATTTAAAATTTGCTGATGATCAGCGTTCCATGTATGTGCGTGTAAAACGCGCCAGACGCCATTATCATCCCAGTCTCCGCCTCTTGTTGGAACTAATGATTCATCAGTAGTATTTTCTTCCAGGGAAAACACCTGATCCTGGCTGCTGAAAGTACCCGCGATATCTGCATACGCAGCTTTCAATAACAATCCCGTCCCTTGAGCGCCTAACGCAGTTGATGTTTGTGCATTCGTCAATCTGGAATTGAGGCTCTCATTAAGCTTCGTACATCCGGCAATTACAACTACTAATGGTAACGCCAGTTTTATTATTTTTTTATATGGTAACATAAGACAATATTTTAAATTAATTATAAATTGAAATTAAGCCCGAACGAAATAACTCGTGGCGTTGGATAAGGAACATATTCTATAGACCTTGAAGGATAACCGTTGTTGGTCTTATCTACATTGACTTCAGGATCAAACCCGGTAAATTTGGTGATTACAAATAGATTGGTTCCTGTTACAAAAACGTTTAATTCTTTGATGTATTGGCCAATATTTCCTATGTTGTAGCGTATAGTAGCGTTTCTCAATTTAAAATAGTTACCATTTTCTAAAAATCTGGTAGAAGCGCCTACCCCACTACTCGTCATTTCTTTTGAATTATAA
>JBQCFO010000114.1:0-3930 GCA_051959055.1 Ginsengibacter sp.
AAAAGGTTCAACGCAAGATGCTGCGGCCATGAAAGATCTTTTATGATGCCACCACACGAGCATGGGATATATCTAAAGAAATGCAGCAAAACCACGGCTGTGTAAAATGTAAAAGCAGTCATTAAAACAAGCGAAGCATAAAGCCCGGCCAGCCTTGTTGTATCAAAAATTAAAAGCGCTGCAATCGTAAGTTCAGTTGCCGGCACTGCCCATACCAATATCGGCTTTAAAAAGCGGGGAAGTGGCTGATTATTCATATCAGCAGTAAACCCTGTAAAATCAGTGAGCTTGCTGACAGCAGCATATACAAATAAGAAAACAAGTAATGTGCAAATAATTTTTATTGTTGTTTCCTTTTTCATAATTTGTTTTTGAATGATAAAAGGCCCAATGAGTCTGTAATCCATTAATGTGCTGAAAATTTTAGCTACCTTTTAATACCGCTTTTACAGAGCTTATAAAGGGCTTTGCTGATATAAAATTAGATTGGTTTCGAAAGGCACATGGTGTCTCCAGACACTTTTTTTAAAATTTATGGCGCCGGGCCCGCGCCACCGAGCTTTTGCTGATATTGAGGTAAGAGGCGATGTGCTCCAGTGTAACCCGGCCGGGTAAATGCGGGAAATGTTTTACAAAGTAAGCGTAGCGGTCATTGGGATCACGCATGCTCGTAGCCCTGATACGGATGTCTTTGAGATTGCTGTACCTGTCGGTAATAATGGTGCGGATATGCCGGGCTTCGGGATGTGTTTCCAGTACATGCAGTAAGTCCTCATGACGGATTCCATATAGTTCGCAATCTTCCAGCGCCTGTATATTGTACAGGCTTTTCTTTTGCCCGAAAAGGCTTTTAAACATTACGATCACGTGGTTTTCTTCCATAAACCACGTCGTCACTTCACGTTCATCCCGTTCATAATAACACCTTACGAGCCCCTTTTGCAGGTACCACGCATGGCGGCATGTCTCTCCTTCAAAAAGCAGGAATTCATTTTTCTTCTTCCTCATAAAACGAAACCTGGTCCGGAGTGCTGCTTCCAGCGATTCGGAAACAGGATGAAGGTTGTTTAAAAACAAAATTAATTTTTCCATGATATAAAAATTGCCGCCGGATTTTCCCCCCTCTCCTATAGGAGAGGGCCGGGGTGAGGCTTCCCTCTTCTTGCCTCCTTTAGGAGAGGCCCAGGGTGAGGCTTTCCCTGTTTTGCCTCTCCACACCTCGAGTGGCCGCGGTGAGGCCCTTCTTTCTCACGCAGTGCACCTTGCGTGTCATAAATCTTTTAATCGTTCTTGAACTGCAAAGCTATTCCCACAGTAGCCGTCAAAAGAATTTTCAGGTTAAGAAATCACTTAACAGAGGTTAAGTAATCGCTTAACCGATGTTAAGGATCCGCTTAACATGCTTTAAGATACATGTTGAAGTGCAGGGGGAAAGTAGTGCTGTGTAAGGATGTTACAGGAAATAACGGCAGTTCAATCGCTTCTTTGCCCTATGGATGCTTTTTTTTCTTCAGCATCCTGCTCAGCGACTGTGGTTCAATATGCAGATACGAGGCGATCACCTCCTTGGAAACCTGCTGCTCAATGTCGGGGTGGGTTTTTAATAATTGAAGATAGCGTTCCCAAGCAGTTAAAAAAGTAAAATCCTGGCTTCTTTTGGCTTCATAGTTATGGTATTGTAGGATCACATTCCTGGAAAATATTTCTACTACAGGATACTTTTCGATACAGCTACTTAGATCCTGGAATGAAATACTCAGTAATTCGGTCCCGGACATTACATCAATAAAGAGATGCGACGGTCGTTGTTGAAAAAAACTGGCGGGAACCGTGATGAAGGAATGTTGGTTCCAAAGGTAATCAGTCACCTCTTTTCCCCTTTTATGTGTATAAAATCCCCGAGCCATGCCTTTTGTTGAAAAATAAATATGGCCTGCAATATGGCCGGCGCTTAACAGCAATTGCCGCCGCGCATATTGACTCACAGCGATGCACGGCAACAGATCGTTGGCCAGCTTTATTACAAAATCTATCTCCATCAGCTTTTCCGGAACCGGTCCCGTCGTAAAAAGCATCACAAAAAGGTGGGATAGTATGGCCGCTTCCCGGCCATGATAATTGCCGGCAATAGATTCCTTTATCGCTTCCATCTTCTTTTTCCTGCGAAACAGTTGGTCAGATTCATCCTGTGTGTAATCTTCAAGAGCCATAAATATTCACATTAAAACCAGCGTTGTGTATGATGATTGGTAGTTAGCAGAAATTAACTACATAAAAGCAACCTTTCAGTGTGTATTGATACCTAAAATGTGCGTATCAATACACAAAATTTTAATTCTTCGCCGCAAGCCCCGAATTTCTAAAAAGATTTTGTGTTTTTTTAGGGTGTTTTCACCCTTTTTTACCCCTTCCGTTACCTCATTGCAAATTTTACCGCGTCATTGCGAATCGCCTTCCTCAATCATCATCATTACAGAAATGTTTTCAGGCGATGTGGCAATCTCACGATTTGCTTTTTAATGGTTCAGCCCGAATGTTCGGGCGGCTGAAGCGTTCCGGCCCTGACACGAGGACTTTCAAATGTGTCAATGGTAACCGGTTGAGAAATATGGCTTGTGGAGACTGAACCATGGCGTGAATCTTAGAAAGAAAGTGGCATAAAATAACGGCTTTCTATGCCTTTCTTCACTTTTTTTTCAGAAAGGAAAATTTTTATCGCACGTCCCCCATTTACTGGTACCGGGTAGATTGATTTATCAAGTGTGCAAAATGCTTCCTGTTCTAACGGACAAGAGAAATGTGCTTCGTGGAGATACCAACATGGTTGTAGATTCGCAGATGGGGCAATCTTCTTATTCAGAAACAGAATCTTCATTAAAACGTTATTGCAAAAGGCTTTCTGCCGCTGCGGTTCGTGTTCACGGGTAATAATTTTTTCTTGCCGAAAACAAGTTCTTAAAGATGACATAGAGAAAGAGGCCTTTCAAATGTATCAATGGTAAAAGGTTGAGAAATGAAAATGTTCCCGCGATCGGGAGCTTTGTCATACAAAACTATGATTAATCGGAAGCGCGTAATTTAGTGTACGTCTTAAAAATCAATTAATAATTTCTCCTTTGCTGGCCGCCAGCTTTTCACGCCATTTTTGCACTTCGCCTTGGGTTTGTTTCACCCATTCTCTTACTTCACCGACGATTTTCAATGGTGCCTCCGTGCGATAGGAGCGCGTCGGATTGCCTGGAAATTTTTTATTGGTAACGTTCGGGTCATTTTCAAAGCTCCCTGTCGGTTCAACGATGTAAACACGTTCACGCCCGTTTCCTTTGGCTAATGCTGCAGCGAGTCCGGCTCCATTAAGCAACGCGGTGAAATAAATGTGGTTCATGGTCAGTTCTGATTGGTAATTAGATTGATATCCTGCTGTCAGAAAATCGCCATCCTTCAGGTCTGCCTTCGTACCATGATAAAAAGGGCCATTGTCAGATGGTTTGTCACTGAACGAATTTGCGAGTTCATAATTCTTTTTCGCGTTGTCAGGATCGTTTAACTCTTCATAGCATTTTGCAATGCTCAAATACAAAGAAGCAAAGGCAGCCTTAACCGCGCTGTCATTTATTTTTAATGCAAGCTGTAAAGCTGTTTCAAGCCATTTTAATTTGTCTGAAACATTTTGTTGATGCCGGGCTACATAATGAGCAGCAATAAACCTTTCAAAGTCGTTTGTCGCTTCGTCCCAGGCTTGAATAAATAATCTGCTTGCTTCTTCAGGTTTCCCTTTTTCTTCCTGGCTCATACCTTGCAGGCAGAGTTTAACAATAGGATTGTTAGCGTTGAATTCCACTTTCTGAATCTTGTTTTTTGATAAAGACGTAATATAAATTTAGCTGCGTGTCTTTCGCGGTTGAACTATCTCACATGACCGCTGCTACA
>JBQCFO010000115.1:0-7558 GCA_051959055.1 Ginsengibacter sp.
AAAAGAAAGTGTTTTTTGCTTGCATAAATAATTTTTTAAAAAATTAAAGAATAAAAGAAGGATTTCTGCCTTTCCTCATAAATCCAAAAGTAATGGATAATAATACCGATTTTTTTCTAATCTTTTACAGTAAACCAGGAAAAAAGTGAAATTTTTAATTTTTACTTCAGCATGATTTTTATTTACCAAAACAACCAAATCATTAACATCTTATTCAGGTTACAAAGCGATAATTTTACGTAGGTATTTTAAAAACCCTTTCATTATGAAAAAAAGTATGCTGCAACTGGTATTTTTCCTTGTTGCAATTTTTGTTTTTGCGACAAGTTGTTTCACTGCAAAAAATGAAAAAGCAAACGCCGCTTCATTACCAATCACCGTCGATAATAATGGTAAAAAGATGGACACTGCAACTTTTGCAGCAGGCTGCTTCTGGTGTGTTGACGCCCAGTTCCGGCAACTGAGAGGCGTAGAAAATGTAGTGTCCGGATTTGCCGGTGGAGATGTAAAAAATCCCACCTATGAGGAAGTATGCACCGGGACTACAGGTCATGCAGAAGCATGCAATATTATTTACGATCCTTCACAAATCTCTTATGATGAATTGCTGGAAGCATTTTTTACTGCTCATGATCCTACACAGCTAAACAGGCAGGGAAATGACGTAGGAACACAATACCGCTCAGAGATTTTTTATCACAATGCCAGCCAAAAAGAGAAAGCAGAATATTATATACAAAAACTTAACCAGGTAAAGGCTTATAAAAACAAAATTGTAACACAGGTGGCGCCTTATACTGTTTTTTACAAAGCTGAAGGTTATCACCAGGATTTTTATAATAAAAATCCAAACCAGCAATATTGCCATTACGTAATTCAGCCAGAAGTAGAGAAATTCAGAAAAGTTTTTAAGAATAAACTTAAGAACCCTTGAAAAATTTATTTCACGTCAAAAATTTAACCATGAAATCGTTATTTGTTTTTTCCGCTTTGATCATGCTGTTCTTTTCTTATGCCAGTTGTCAGCAGGCCACCACAAAAAACCAGGTAAAAAATCCCTATTACTCCAATACTGATACGAATAAGCTGCATGTTTCCAATGCTGAATGGAAAAGAATATTGCCACCAGATCTATACGCGGTGGCAAGAGAGCAGGCTACAGAACGTGCATTTACCGGAAAATATTGGAACAAAAATCCAAAAGGAACTTACTATTGCGCTGTTTGCGGCAACAAGCTTTTCAGGTCGGATGCAAAATTTGAAAGCACGTGCGGATGGCCCAGTTTTTTTGAACCTGCCAGAAAAAACAGTGTAGTTTACCGCGATGATTACTCCTTAGGAATGCACCGTATAGAAGTGATTTGTGCAAGATGTGGCTCACATCTCGGACATATTTTTGACGATGGGCCGGCTCCAACTTATAAAAGATATTGTATGAATTCTGTCTCTTTGGATTTTGTACCGGATGGTGGCGTAGCAGCTAATTATTGAGTGAATTATTGTATTGTCCGATTGTTTAGTTGCCTGATAACACCGGAGGCAGCTTTTATCTGAACATGGAATATTGAGCATTGAACATTAATAATTATATTTACATAACTCTAATTAACCAATTCATTTTTAGCACTTTACTATACCTCACTTACTTTTTTTATTGAGTTATCTCTTTGTTATTTTTAAAATCATACACAAGCCGCATTCCCATTGGAATCACCAAAGTAGAATAGTGTGGATTATAAAGTGCAGCAAACAAACCGCGTGTCCGGGTATAAGAACCATTATCTGATCCCTGGGTTTTAAATCTCACTCCGAGTCCGGCGTAAAACTCAAGCCGCAGCTTTTTATTTCTGCTCAAATTAGTTGCCGTGCCGGTTTTTAGATTAAAATCGTACACATTTTTAATAAAATGAAATGTAGTGTATTCCCTGATAAGACGGTTGGCCGTTCACATCATCTTTTCCTACCCAATCGGTTATTTTATAAGCCACATGTTTATAATGAAAACCGGCTTCAAAAAAGCCATAACGGCCATTTTCAGGATAATAGCGGACAAAAGGGCGCAAAATAAATCCGGAAGAAGAGTGGCTTTCACTTAAATAACCAGAGTTGAAAATATAAGCGACATCGCTTCCGGTAGACCAGTGTTCTGAGAATCTATTTTCTGCCCCAACAGAAATATTCTGATCATAACCATCTAAAAGGCCGGTAAAATTCAAACGGGCTGTGATGCCTGATTGAAGTGGAAGAACTTCTGCCGGTACCAGTCTGTTTGATGATTGCCCAGATGCATTCATACAAAACATTAGCAGAAAAGAAATGGGAAAAAAAAATTTTATTCTCAATTGATTGTTTTTATAAGTACAGGTTTGCGGTTGTCTGTTATATCGTATAGAATAATGCCGGTGGTGGTGCGGCAGATTAAAGTGGTTTGATAAGGAATTACGTCAACATAAGAACCATCGTTGATATTGATATTAATTGGATGAGGCTGGTAGGGGAGCGAGATGTCGAATAAAATCAGGCCTCTTTGCTTATCACAAACGTAAAGAATATCGCCGGAGTAGCCAAGGCCATAAGGTTCACCAACCGGATAAGTAGTGACTTGCACGGGATTAGTAATGTCTTTGATATTATATACCGCAAGAACGCTTTGAGAGCCGCCACAAGGGCCATTGGTGCGAAGGGTGGCAAAAGCGACAGAATCTTTGGCCACCACCGGATCACAACGACGCATCACCTGGGGTGAAATAGCGCTGCTTAATAACTTTGGCTTTGCAGGATCTTCAATAGAATAAATATAAACCTGCGTTGCAGAGCCAATGAACAATTTATCCTGGAAAGGAAAAATCGTTTCTATTTCAAAACCCACATTCTGAGTGTTTTGTAACACAGGTTTCAACGCGTTTGAAATATCAAAAGACTTTAGTTGCTTGTCATCCACGCTGTATAAATAATTTCCGGCTATTGCAAATTTTGCCATTGAGCCGCCCTGGCCCATAGTGCCGGTGCTTTTATTAAAACTGCTGGAATCTTTTTCGCATTGGCATAAAAAAAGTGGAAGTAGCAGTAAGTATATTAATTTTGTTTTCATCTTAATTTTTTTCATTGTTTTTTTTTAAAATTATGGATTTCACAAATCCGACATCACCACATCAGACACCGAATATATTTATCTCCTGCAATTGGGAGTCGGAATATCCTGTTTTTCCCATCTTACCACAATCCCTTTTGATTTATCAACACATTTAAAATAAACATTTGTATAAGGTGGATATTCCTGGTTTGCCGCAGGAAATACATTTGCAACACGTGTTACAAAGTGAGGTTTTGATGGATCAGAAACATCAAAAACAACGAGGTCGGTATAATTATTTGCGTATAAATAATTTCCTTTTATGGCTATTTCGGTATTTAAAGGAAGATTAAGAAAAGCGACTTTTACAGGCTTATTATGATCCGAATTATCAATGATATGAATACCCGAATACAAATCATTTTGAAAAATATAATTTCGGTAAGCGTAGATCGCCCCTGCATTTGTGGTTGCTTTTTGTGACTCTATCGATATTTGCTGCACTTCTGAAGCAGTGGCATAAACAGGTACATATTTCTCCATCGGCGCAGGAGCGTTTCCTGGTTTTGGATCGCATGAAATGAGAAATAAACAGCTAAATAAAACAAGGGAAAATTTTCTCATAAGCTTATTTTTAAATCATAGACAATATTTTTGGTTTTATCGCTGCATTTATAAGGGATTTTTTTCTTTGCCATCCAGCAAGCGAAGAAATAGTGCAACATACAATGGATTAAAATTTCCCGCACGTGCGGGATACAAAATGCTCCGGGCCTACGGCTCTAATTGAGCAACAGCATTTGCAGTGAAGGAACTTTTATCCAACGGATTGAAATCTCCCGCACGTGCGGGATTACAAAATGCTCTGAGCCTACGGCTCTTATTGGGCAACGGCCTTTGCAGTGAAGAAACAAATAACACGGATTCTTGTTTTGTGAAATGTGTGGATGATTGATACTTCATACTATTGAATTGAAGTGAAATGATTTGATCTTTCCTCTTTGTCCTATCAGATGAAATAAAGCGTTGCGAAAAGAGCTACTGAAAATCATACTGAACATTTCCCTAAAAAAATAAAAAAACTATAAGAAAAGAAATGGTTGAGAAAGGAAAATATGTTGCCAACATTTTCACATTTTCACATTTTCACATTTTCAAATTAAATTACATTCCCAATTTTTTTATCACTTCCTCCACATTCTTTTTTTCAAATAATTTGATGAGTTTTACAATACCTTTTAATAAAAACCCCTTCGGATTGGCAATACTATTTCCGAGTTGCGCGATGCGCTGGTCTCTTGCGTTCACACAACTTTCATAGTCTGCATCTTTTTTATTGCTCAGATCTTCTGCAAAACTCCACGCGCCATCCCGGGCGGTAGAAATACTAAAGCCAACAAGCATTTCATCGTAGTTATAAATTTTCAGGTTCAGCAATTTCATCAGTGGATTTATAGTCGTAAGGCAGTCTTCAATATTGTCTATCATCGAAGCCAAAATAGCATTGATGGTATTGAAATCGTTGTGAATACCTTCTAATAAAATTCCTTGCATGATGAGACCAGTAGCTACACCCAAATCGAGATTGATATGTGCGTTCATTCCCAATAATAAATGTTGAATGACCAGTGCTTTTTGGCTTTCACAACCATCAAATGCAATTTTCCAGGAGCGTGATATTTCTTTATTATCAAGCCACAGGTAATATGCATTTAGATACCGTGTAGCAAATGCTACATCGAGTTTCTCCATACGGATGCCATCTTCAAATTCCCTATTAGCAATACATTCCTTTACCCTTCGCGTTACTTTGTGATACAGCACAGCAAAATATCCCGCGGCGCTGTTGTTCGCTTCGCAATAAGAAATGATTTGCTCCAGTTGGAAAATTACTTCATCAATCGTAGCAGGCAATTTTAGTTGCAGTAAATCGTATTTGGTGGCAGGAGCAGCCAGTTCCATGTGCGACAATTTATATTTTTATAAAAATAAATAAATCTATACATACCATAGCGATTCAAAAGGTAAATGTTGTGATTCATTACAGTTTTACGCCTTTTATCAGCAAAACAGAATTTACTGACTTCTCTTTCAAATGTAAAAATTTCTTCCGCTCTTCATCATTACTAAAATTTTTAAAATCCTGTTCTGATTCAAAGTGAACCAAATGGATTTCGTAGGGTTTATCTAAATCATATTCGATAAAGCTATTTTCTGTTGGCCTTACACGCAACAAAAGCCGGCCATTGTGTTTTTTGATTGCAGGAATTGCAACCTCTTCAAATTCATTAAAGACGCTTTCCTGTCCTTCTTTTACATAAATCAATTGTGTTAGGTATATCATTTTATATTATTGAGTGATGAGATATTATTTTGCAAAACCCTTTCACATGCGAATTATCTTTTTCATTACAATATCCAAAAGTCTGCACCAACGCATCAGCACAGTGATTTTGTCTGATTTATTTTACAGAAAAAACAGATTCTGAAATTAAATCATTAGTAATTTAGTGAATTACTTTTTTCACATTTAAATTCCTTTTTATGATTATCGTTCACGACATTTTTACTTGCAAGCCTGGACAGGCTTCTAAGATGGCCAAATTATTTAAGGAAATCATGTCCAAAAATGAAGACTTTGTAAACATTATGACCGACATGACCGGCGAATTCAACAGAGTGGTAATGGTGACAAAATTTGACAGCCTTACGGCGTATGAACAGAACTTTGAGAAATACATGAAGGACAGCGATGAGATGAAAAAGATGAAGGAAAAAATGAAGGGGTATCATGATATGTATCTTACAGGTTGCAGAGAGATATTCCAGGTGTGGTGAAATGCAGAAATTGCAGGTTTTGGAGTTCTGTTAACAGTCGGGAAAGATTTAAAATTGAATCATATGGTTCAGAATTTATTCGCTTTTTTTTCTACAACAAAAGAATAAAGAACAAAATTGAAAACAGGGCAACAGGGCCCAAACTTTTTTTTAATTCTTTGATTGATTTGTAAACCAGGTTTCTTGCTGCCTGGTAATTAATTTGCATGATCCTGCTTACTTCTTCATAAGTAAAACCCAAATAAAATTTTAGATAGATCACTTCTTTTTGTCGTGCAGATAATTGTTTCAACGCGTCAAAAACTTTCTGCGTCAATTCACCGGTTTCCTGTTCATGTATTATGAGCATTTCTTTGCTTATTTCAAAATCGTTTTCATGATTCTGAAAATTATTCTTCGATTCGTTTTTCGCACGTAATTTTATTAATTTGAATTTAAAAGCTGTAAAAATGTAAGCTTTTAAGGAACTAATTTCAGTCTTGCCATTATTGCGCCATAATTCCAGAAAAAGATCCTGGATGCAATCTTCTATCAGCGCGTGTTGCCTGCTGATTTTACAACCATAATTGAAAAGGGCAGAATAATAAATTTTGAAAATAGAAACAAAAGCTTCTGCATCGCCGTTACGGAAACGGTCCCATAATAAAACATCATTTTCAAAATTCTCCAGCTCCATAAAATGGTATGTTAACCGGGCCAATTTGTCGAACGTAGAAATTGAATAACGAACCGGCTCGATCCTTTTATCTACCTTCTCAAGACAATAATAACCCTCAAATTGATGCATCCAAAAGAAAAGTTAAAAAATTTTTTTAATAATAGGTTACAAAACGTCAGGTTTTGACACTTAATATAAAATAAAAGCGAAAACACAAATAAAAATATCCAATACAGCATTAAATGAAAAGTCCAGCTTTTTGGTAAGAAATAAGATCAAGCAATTTATAAAGAGCATACAGCAAACATAGAAATAAAGGCTATTCTTGTTTTTGACCATTCATTTTAATTCTGCGAAATTTTAAAAAAACCATTTTAAACTATGGATGAATTCAAAACAGCCGAAGATTTTATCAATGATGAAAGTTTTATTTCATGGGTATTCGACCCGGATGAAATGAATCAGAAGAGGTGGGATTTGTGGTTAAAAGAAAATCCTGATAAGAAGCCACTGATTGAGGAAACTGTTTCAGTGTTGAGACTTGTACGATTGAAAGAAAACCCGGTAAACAGAAAGCAGATTGAAGAAGCTGAGCAAAGATTACGGGCGTCAATCGGCGCGTATTCGGGAGAAAATAAAATTAGGACTATCGCTAAAAGAAGAATCTGGTACGCAGCGGCGGCAGTGCTAATCATTTCCGTTGCAGTCGGAATGACCTATCTTTTTCAATCTTCTGCCAAAAGACAACTCGCGACGAATTATGGCCAGATAGTGAAAGATAAATTGCCCGACGGCACGGAAGTTATTTTAAATGCCCATAGCAAACTTACACTAGGTAAGAAGTGGAAAGAAGGAAATGCCAGGGAAGTGTGGATTAAGGGCGAAGCGTTTTTTCATGTAAAGAAAACACCCGAGCATGATAAATTCATTGTTCATACGGATGCATTTGATATTGAAGTAACCGGCACTTCCTTTAATGTAAAAAATAT
>JBQCFO010000116.1:0-2130 GCA_051959055.1 Ginsengibacter sp.
TGTGTATACTTTTTCCAATTTTTTTGGACAGGATCCGCAGACCACGATAACGCCTGCTGCTTTTGTAACGCCCGGGGTTTCTGATTTTAAATATCCCAACAACAGGCAGTTTTTATTCAACATTGACTTCAAATTCTAAAAAAATATTATCATGAAACGAATAATCATTTTCATCTTATTTGTTGGTTTACTGGGTTCGGGTTGCATAAAAGACGTGCTTCCAAGCGATGCAATTACCACGGCTTCGCTTACGCAAACGTCCGATGGTATTTTAAAAGCGGTTAACGGAGCGTATTCATTATTTAAAGATCATATTGAGTTTAATGGTACCACTGATCTCAATTTAATGTACCTGAGACAATATTTTCAGCTCTCCGATTTTGCAAGCGACGATATAGTTTGTGCACAGCCAACAACCGATCCGTTCTTTCTCAGTTTCACTTTAGATCATTCGCCCACACAAACCAACATCCGTTATTTCTGGTATATTTCTTATAAAATAATTAATGATGCAAACACCGTAATCGAAGCCGCGGAAAAAGTTTCCAATCCGGATGTGCAAACGCAGCAATTACTTGGCGAATGTTATTTTCTTCGTGCATTTTGCAATTTTAATTTAGTCAGAATTTTTGGCCGCCCTTATACACAGGATCCTTCTTCTCCGGGAATTATTTTAAGAACCTCAACAAGCGATCCTGCAGAAAAAGCAAGGTCAACAGTTGAAGAAGTTTATAAAGCAATTATCGATGATGCGGAAACTGGTGCGACATTGATGAATCAGTCGCGCGGCGTACAATATGCATCCAAAGAAGCGGCCTGGGCATTGTTATCAAGAGCGTTTTTATACAAAAATGATAACGACAGCACCATTTTTTATTCAGATAAAGTAATTAATTCCGGAAAATTTACATTAGAAACTGCAGATGCATATCCAACTTATTTTGCAAATGCAGCGTCAGGGCCGGGCACTATTTTTTGTATCGCTTTTACCAATTTGGATGATTACGGAAAAGCGTCTATTTCCTCAATGCTGTATTCTGACGGAAATTCCGGATGGGGAGAAGAATATGCCTCGAAATCCATTCGTGATTTAATGTCAGCGCACCCGGAAGATATCAGATGGTCATATATATTCCCCTTAAAAGATGCTGATGGAAACCTTCAACAAAAAAATGGAATTGATATTTATTACATTACCAAATTTTCTTTCCAGGGCGGAAGTCCTTCGCTCAGTTCGCCGGTCATGTTTCGGCTCGCAGAAATGTATCTCAATAAAGCAGAAGCAGAAGCAAAAAAAGGAATGACTTCCGCAGCCCTGGATGATGTAGATATGATCCGGAAAAACCGCGGGTTGCAAAATTCTTTATACAATCAAGTGTTACCGACCGGGAATACCGCGCTCACTGTTGTATTGAATGAAAGGCGCATAGAGCTTGCGTTTGAAGGCCACCGCACGTTTGATGTTTATCGAAATAAGCTAAACATGAATCGCACTTATTGGGGATATCATTTACCCGGATTAAAAGAAACAGATATTAATCCGGCGCAAAATCCTACCGGATATCCCAACATGATTGTGAACTGGAATGATCCGAAAATAATTTATTACATACCAATTGATGAGGTTCAGGCAAATCGGCTTTGTGTTCAAAATCCTTAAAAAAAATAAAAGAAACGTCATTTTAAAAAATTTAAATAAGCGCTATGAAATCTTTAAAAATATTGTTGTTTTATTCGTTCATCGGCACATTGATATTTTGTTTTTTTTCCTGTAAAAAAGATAAAGCACAGCCTGCGGTCGATGTGATTTATACAGTGAACGTAGATGGACTGACTGCTACCTTTACCAATCAAACAAAAGGGGTTACTACCTATAAATGGGACTTTGGTGATGGAACGACTTCAACTGAACAAAGCCCGGTTCATACCTATTCTGTAAAAGGGAAGTATGTTCCAACATTGTATGTGAGTACCGCTTCCGGCCAAACGTTTGAAGGCTCAACAGTGCTTCGGCTTTCGAAAGGTTCACCGGTAAAATTGGATGACCACACACTTTCTGACTGGGATACATTGAATAAGAACGTGATTACTTCAGGACCGAAAGGTGGCATTTTCAGAAAGGTGAAATTC
>JBQCFO010000117.1:0-4329 GCA_051959055.1 Ginsengibacter sp.
TTTTTGACATTACTTTTGTGTCTAATAATTATTGTTTGAAATGAAAAATATTTTTATCTTTTTTTTATTTCTGATAGGTAACGTATCCGCCCAAACGACAGATACAGATTCAATTAAAACTTTGGAAAATGTAATCGTTAAAGGTTATGAACAAAACCGAAGATTGATTGATGTAGCCGCTCCCATAAGCGTTAGTGGGCAAGCACAATTAAACCGCTTCAACAATATGAGCATATTGCCCGCTTTAAATATTATTCCCGGAGTAAGTATGGAGGAGCGCTCCCCCGGCAGTTACCGGCTCAATATCCGCGGTAGTTCTTTGCGTTCTCCGTTTGGCGTGCGCGATGTAAAGATTTATCTGAATGATATTCCACTTACCGATCCGAGCGGTAATACTTATTTAAATCAACTCAGTTTTTACAATTTTAATTCAATTGAAATTATAAAAGGACCGACGAGCAGTTTGTACGGAGCGGGCATTGGCGGCGCCATGCTGATACATACTTTACCTGCTGTATGGCGACAAGAAATTTCGATTGACTATACAACGGGCAGTTTCAATACCAATAACATTAATGTCAACGTAAAAGCAGGTAATGCTGATCATCAAAACAGTTTCAATTATTCTCATCAAACAAGCGATGGTTACCGGCAACAGGCGAAAATGCGCAAAGATATTGCTACATGGGAAAATTCGTTGAGAATAAACGACAAGCAAACGCTGCATACATACATGTCTTATGGCGATCTTTATTATCAAACACCGGGCGGCTTAACCCTGGCACAATATAATGCTAATCCCAAACAGGCAAGGCCAGCTTCAGGATCTCAACCAGGAGCGGTGCAAAACAAAGCTGCCATTTATCAAAAGAACTTTTTGATCGGCTTCAGTAATGAATACGAATTAAATAACCAGTGGAGCAACACCACTTCTTTATATGGATCTTACACCAATTTCATCAATCCGGGTATAAGGGTATATGAATTACGGAAAGAACCGCATTTTGGAGGCAGAAGTGTTTTTGAATATAAAAAGCAAATTGATAAAACCACCGTCCAGCTTGATTTTGGAACAGAAGCGCAGAAGGGCTTTTTTAATACAAGCGATTACGGCAATAAATCCGGCGTTGCCGATTCATTGCAATCAGACGATAATTTAAACAACTGGCAATATATGTTCTTTGCACAGGTAGATATAAAATTGCCTCATGGCTGGACGGTTACAGGTGGAGCAAGCCTGAATAAATCATCTATTCAACAGGTTCATCTTTCTTCCAGACCATCCACCACACAGAAAAGAGTTTTTAAAAATCAATTGGCGCCGCACATCGCAGTTCTTAAAGAGATTGATAAAAATGTATCTGTTTATGCCAGCATTTCCCGTGGATTTTCTCCTCCCACCGTTTCAGAAGTACTTCGTTCTGATGGATTATTCGGCACCAATCTGCAACCGGAAGAAGGAATTGATTATGAAGCAGGTATTAAAGGCACGCTACTAGAAAATAAAATCTTTTTCGATATCAGTGCTTTTTTCTTTGATTTGAAAAATACCATCGTACAACGCATTGATAGCAATGGAGTTTATTATTATGTAAATGCCGGTTCCGCCAAACAAAAAGGTGTAGAAAGTTACATTTCATACCGGTTCATTGATGCGCCACATCATTTCATTAATTCAGCAAAAGTCTGGACAAGTTATGCCTTGCATGATTTCCATTATGGAAGTTTTAAACAGGTAAACGATGATTTTTCAAAAAATAAATTACCGGGAGCAGCGCCAAACGTAGTAGTAGCCGGGCTGGATATTACAACAAAAGGCGGATGCTATCTAAACGTTACTTACAATTATTCTGACAAGATCGCATTAAACGATGCTAATTCTGCTTATGCCTCCTCCTATAATCTTTTAGGCACAAGAGTAGGATACAAAAAAGAGTTTAAGAAAAAGATTGGCGCTGAGATTTTTGCAGGTGCCGATAATCTCCTTGATACAAAATACAGTCTGGGTAATGATATTAATGCGGCTGCAGGCCGATATTATAATGTGGCTGCCGGAAGAAATTTTTATGCGGGAATTGTTTTCAGGTTAAATAAAATCTGATGAAATATTGGAGCAGCAAAAGGATAAATAAGGCTAATTCTTGTTTTCATACAATTTTTTCACGACAGCTTTTATTAATTACCAGGATAGAAATGTAATTAGAAATTTTGCTTACCCTTTCTGTAAAAAGCACCATCTCCTTTTTTCGTTTTAAATTTGTACGATGGAGGAAAAGAAACAGCGCAAAAAATTAATGGATCTTGGTGCCCTGCGAAAAGTATTTGCGTATGCTTTGCCTTATAAAAACAAGGTATATCTCTCGATATTTCTTTCTGTGATCCTGGCGATTCTTTCACCACTGCGGCCTTACCTGATTCAATACACTGTAAATGTGTTTATAAAAGACAAGAACATGCATTGGTTGATTCTTATCACCATTATCCAGATTGGAATGTTGTTGCTTGAAACCACTCTGCGCTTTTATTTTGAATTTATTACTTCCTGGCTGGGACAAACGGTGGTAAAGGATTTGCGGGTAACGGTTTATAAAAAAGTGCTGAGTCTGAACCTGCGTCAATTTGATAAAACACCGATTGGAACATTAACAACAAGAACCATCAACGATATAGAATCTATCAATGATATTTTTGCAAATGGATTAATTCCAATTATTTCTGATCTGTTGTCGATCATTTCTATTTTATTGTTTATGTTTTTCCAGGATTGGCGGCTTTCGTTGATCAGTCTTGCACCTTTTCCAATTCTCATCATTGCCACTTATTTTTTTAAAGAAAGTGTAAACAAATCTTTTATCAAAGTAAGAAATGCAGTGGCTGCGCTAAACGCTTTTGTGCAGGAACATATCACCGGAATGAGTGTGGTACAGGCTTTTGCTGTAGAAGAAAAAGAATTTAACAAGTTTAATGAAATCAATAAGCAACATCGGAATGCAAATATTAAAGCCATTTTTGCATACTCCATTTTTTTTCCTATCGTTGAAATTGTGCTCGCTTTTTCAATAGGATTACTCGTATGGTGGGGCGGCAATTATTCTGCAAACGCGGGCGTGATAATTGCATTTATTATGTACCTGAATTTATTATTCCGGCCATTGCGACAGATCGCTGATAAATTTAATGTGCTTCAGATGGGAATGGTTGCCAGCGAAAGGGTTTTTAAAGTGTTGGCAAATGATGATGTGACTCAAAATACTCATAATGGAATCCATTCAGGAATTAAAGGAGAGGTGGAATTTAAACACGTTTGGTTTGCTTACAATAAAGAAGATTATGTTTTAAAGGATATTAATTTTAAAATAATTCCCGGCGAAACCCTTGCCATAGTTGGGCATACCGGCAGCGGCAAAACTTCGATTATCAGTTTATTAAACCGTCTTTATCCTATCAGTAAAGGAGAAATAAAAATCGATCACCACAACATTAAAGATTATAATATTGATTTCCTCAGAAGCAGAATAGCTGTGGTTTTGTAGGATGTGTTTTTATTCAGTGGTTCTGTTTTGGATAATATTACTTTGAGAAATCCCGCTATAAAAAGGGAGCAGGCAATAGAAGCGGCCAAAATGATTGGCGTTCATGATTTTCTGATGCAATTGCCAGGCGGTTATGATTACAATGTGATGGAAAGAGGTGCTACACTTTCTCTCGGCCAGCGCCAATTGTTATCATTCATTCGTGCACTTTTGTACAATCCTTCGATTTTAATTTTGGACGAAGCCACTTCTTCTATTGACAGCCAAAGCGAGTTACTCATTCAGCATGCGATAGATAAATTGATACATGGCAGAACTTCCATTGTAATTGCGCATCGTTTATCTACGATTCGCAAAGCCAATAAAATCATGGTTTTGGATAAAGGCGTAATCAAAGAAATGGGAACGCATAATGAGCTGATAAATCTGGAGGGGCATTATTACAATTTACATAAAATGCAATTTGAAATGCAGGAAACTGAGGTCGGCAGCGCGGGTCAAGTAGGTTAGGTCGGCACCGCAGGTCAGACCGGTTAATAGTATGAGCGAAATTGAAGTTTGCAGTAAACAAACAAATACCCGTTATTCTTGTTTTTTTTTTTTTCAATAAGAAGTAACGTTGGTGCTTCTAATCTCTAAACCACTCTAAACCCTCTAAACTATTCAACATCTACCTGCTATAATTCGGCGCTTCCTTTGTAATCTCCACGTCATGTGCGTGGCTTTCGCGCATTCCTGCGTTGGTTATTTTTATAAAGGTTGCTTCCTGCAATGCTCGGATATCTTTTGCTCCACA
>JBQCFO010000118.1:0-9165 GCA_051959055.1 Ginsengibacter sp.
TTGTGGTAACCAATGTTCCATCCTACAGCACCGCTTCTGTTGCGCAACTCACTTTTGCGCTTATACTTGAACTCGCTAACCATACTGCCTTATATGCAGAAAGCGTACGGAACGGCGATTGGATCAAAAGCAAGGATTTTAGTTATCATCTGAAACCAATCATGGAGTTGCAAGGTAAAACCTTCGGTATTATCGGGTTTGGACAGATAGGAAAAGCAGTAGCCCAAATAGCGATTGCTTTTGGCATGAAGGTAATCGCATCTCACAAGCATCCTGAAAGAGACCGGATGGAAGGGGTGACATTTGTTGATGAAAAAACCTGTTTTTGTGAAGCGGATATCCTAAGTCTGCATTGCCCTCTGAATGAAAAGAATATAAAATTTGTAAACAAGGAACTACTGGTAACAATGAAGCGCAGCGCCTTTTTGATCAATACCAGCAGAGGAGGGCTTATTAATGAGCCCGATCTTGCCGAAGCTTTAAATAAAGAAATCATTGCTGCAGCTGCTTTAGATGTATTATCTACAGAACCTCCGCTTGCAGGTAACCCGTTGCTTCATACGAAAAATTGTTTGATTACCCCGCATGTGGCCTGGGCCACTTTTGAAGCACGTAGCAGGCTTATAAACGTAGTTGTGAATAATATAAAAGGTTTTTTGGAAGGAAAGGCCGAAAATGTCGTGGCCAAATAATAGCAGTCACCAGCCGCCGCGGTTCATTTTTTTATGGTGTCTGAAAACTTTGATTTAATCGCCATGGTACTCCTTCCAAAGGCATTATAATTTAGCAGCCTGTTAGAAAGGGTTACATAGATGCTTTTGAAATAGGAGTTCCAGCAAGAAATAATTTAAATGGTTCCCAATACATCTTATGCCAGCCTGAGTCAAGTCCGTCAAAAGCACTATCGGGCACATTTGCATGCACCGCGTGCAGTATCGTATCTGCTGCTTTTTGTTCAAGGTAAATAATAAAGGTAGAATCAATATCATCGGTGTTCCAGCTTTGCGCCCTCCATGTTTGCACAATAAGCCTGCTTTTTACCAATTGAAGATTCTTGCCTGTAATATATCCGCTATGTGCTGAAAAGGTGCTTCCTTCTTTATCAGCAATTTCAGCCGGCGCTCCGGTGGCTTTAGAATGCTTATCCGCATTCATATATATTTCATATAAGTCCTTTGGCAGTGTGTTTTTGAACAACACATCCTGTACAATTGTTTTAGACATATTTATTAATTTAAGAATGAAAATTTACAATTTTAAATACCTGCGATATTACAACCAGGCACTCCTCATATTAAATACAAAACTTAAATTTTTTTTACTGCATAAACATTATTCATTACTATGAAATTTTCGGCAGGAGACATCCCTGGGTGATAGCACTCAGCTTTTTGACGGCTCATAGTAAAGGATTACTGCCCCACCGCCGAAGGTTTTTGTCTTTATCAGTTTAAAAATTTTCTCATCGTTTATGTTTTCAAATAAGGGTAAACCGTGTCTTGCAATAACAGGGTGAACACAGAGTTGAAACTCATCAATTAAATTTAGTTTCAATAAGCTTATGATTAAACTGCGGCTGCCGACTAAAATGTCTTTACCATCACCATCGCCGGATTGCCTGAGTGCCAGAACTTCTTCTTTAAGACTTCGTTTTGCTAACATTGCGCTTTCCCATTCAACATTATTCAGCGTATGCGAAAAAACAATTTTTGGAATTTTATCTATTGCTGTTGCATATTCATCCATTGATTTATTGCCGATTGGATTTTCTAATACAGTTTGCCAATACTGCATAAGCCCGAAGGTTATTCTTCCGAATAAGATCGCGTCTGCGGTTCCTAGCAGTTCTCTGTAATGATTATGTATTTCATCGTCAGCAATTATTGACGTATGGTCGCAAAACCCGTCAAGTGTCATATTGATCGCGCCGATTATTTTTCTCATACTATTTTTTTTTAAATCAATTGTTAATTTTCATGCGGGGAGGTGAAATTTGGACTAAGCTCATACAGCCTTTACAGGTTTTTTGTTATGCAATTTAGCGATTGTATAGATTGTAATAAAAATGCGCCCGGAACTGAATATTTTATGAATTATGGAACCCATTTTTTACAAGCGCGACAGTAAACGAAGAAATAATGAGGATTTGTATTTTGCATCAGCTATCAGCAAATCATAATCAGATATCAAAAAACCCGACATCTCTCCCATCTCAATTCCTTTCCGATTGATGCTCATAATACCGGAGATGCTTATCAGATAAGTCTCGTTATTATGGTTCAGGCCGACTCAAACGTAAAAAATCTGTATCGTTTTGACTGCTATATTTCCGGCATTATAATAAATGCAATTTTAATGCAAAAAGGTAAAAAAATACTTGTAAAACCAGCGCTTGAGCCGAAATGTGATTTCTAAATGAACGAAGAAAAAATAATTGCTGCCGGGTGCAGTTTTAATTATTTTTGAATTCCACCTTCATGCACACAAAGGGGAATCCTTCCTATAAATTACAGTTTGACCGGTTATGATATAAAGCATAATAATCCTGTTTATTCCATCTCTGTTTTTTTGTGGATCACGTTTGAAATGCGAAATCTTGCTCACAAATTATTTTATAAAACCCCATACCGCGTTATCAGCTTATGTTGATAATTATATATTAAGCACTTCCGGGAGAGATACGTATTCTTTCCGTAGCTGCTGGCCTGCCAGTAATGAAACAATCATTGCTTTTTATCTGGGTGATAAACCGCAACATAGAACGGCCAACCCTAACAGCCCCACAGTTTGTGGTAAAAACAACCTGATAGCAGGGCCGTCTACCGGACCTGGTGGTATGGTATCTTTTAATGGAAGGTTTCATACTTTTATTATTGCTTTTAAAGCAAATGGAATAAGCAGGCTTTTTCGGTTACCCGTGCATCAGTTCTCAGATGAGATATTTACTTTCGAGGATCTTTTGGGAAATCAGGTAGCGCGTTTGGAGGAGCAATTACTGTATGCATTAAACATACAACAGATGGCGTGTATTACCGATACATTTTTAGGTTCTTTTCTCCACAAGGATAAACAAAATAATGTTTTTACGGATAACATCATGGCTATTTCAGATTCAATGAACAGTGAGTTAGCCTTATTCGACATTAAACATTATGCATATGCAACCAATATGAGCGTGCGCAATTTTCAAAGAAGATTCAAAGAGCAAGTTGGTATCCCTCCAAAACTATATATTAAAATTTTACGCTTCAATCAGGTTTTAAAACAAAAAATAATGCATCCCGGGCAAACCTGGACTTCTATTGCTTATGAATGCGGTTATTTCGATCAGATGCACTTAATGAAAGACTTCAAGGCATTTACTGGTTTTACACCTGGTTACTTTTTTAAAGATCAGTTTCCGCAACATATACAGATGATGCCAATTACCCGTTTTACAGCAATTGATTTTTTTCAGATTCAAACTCAAAAACAGAACATCGTTTATACCGATATCCGGAGCGAAAAAGACTTTTTTCAAGCAAATAATAAACCACCTGAAGAACAGTTTGTGTTTGTAAACCGGGAAAGCTTTTAAAGTTGTCGCGTTTTTACTATTTCAGGGATGCCAGACTTTTTACTTTTAAAAACAATTTTCTTTTATCCAAATCCAGTAAAGCAAGTTTTAAGCACAATTCATGTTTTTGCTAAAAGAGATTTAAAAGACAGTAAAAAACATAGATATGAAACAAACAATTCTAAGCATAGCATTTTTGATCACAAACCAGTATGCAAAACAACAATGCTGAACAAGAAGTAACGATGGTAGTTGAACAATTGAAAAATGCATTTATGAAAAGTGAGACCTCTTTTTTTGAAAAGTATTTGGCAAGTCCTTACATCCTCATTGACCCTGGCGGCGCCGTTCACAACAAGGCAGATGTGATTGATAATACAAAAGGAGACAACTTCAAATTTGAATCAATCATACCAGATGACAGAAAAGTTATCCTATATGAAAACGCAGCTCTGGTGACTCAACATAATACTGAAAAAGGGCATGTCCGAAACGAGGATATATCCGGTGAATACAGGTGGATACACATTCTTGACAAGGAAGGTGATGATTGGAAAATCGTTGTAATGCAAGGAACACAGGTTATCAGGGGCAAGTGAACATGTGAAACCAATTTAATCGTCTTCCCTACTTCCTTAGCGGGAGCGATCAAAACAAAGTTTTTTATATATTCAATCTGACATAAATGAAAATAATTCAACTTATTTTTTGCGGGCAAACTCAAGTAAAATGCGACTTTAATCTATCAGCAGGCAGAAGTGCAAAGAGATTAATATTTACCTTATTCCTTGCTGTTATAACTGTACACTGCTGCGGCCAGGCGAAAATTTCGGGCATTGTTTTAAATAAGCAAAATCAGCCTCTTGGCGATGCCAGTGTGTTATTATTAAACGCCAAGGATTCTTCCCTCGTGAAAGGTACCGTTTCTTCTAAAAAAGGAGAATATTCTTTTTTAAAGATTTCCAGCGGAACTTATTTTATCGCTTCATCATTCGTGAATTACAAGCAAAGCTATTCTGAGTCAATAATCATTTCCACTACGACCCAGGACATTAATGTGGCACCCCTGAAACTATTAGAAAATGAAAACACTTTGGAAAAAGTAACGGTTGAGAAGAAAAAGCCTTTAGTGGAAGCACTTATAGACCGGTTGGTAATAAATGTCGCGGGCAGTATTACTGCTGCAGGCGGTACAGCATTACAGATACTGGAACGTTCGCCGGGAGTGGTGGTGGACCGACAGAATAATACGATAGCAGTGAATGGGAAAAGTGGTGTAGTAATAATGATCAATAATAAAACAAGTCGTGTACCGATAGAATCAGTTGTACAAATGCTGGATGGAATGAATTCTGATAATATTGAAAAGATAGAAATTATAACCACCCCGCCAGCCAATTTTGATGCAGAAGGAAATGCCGGCTACATCAATATTGTTTTAAAGAGCACCGGCCAGTATGGTACCAATGGTTCATATTCTGTATCGGCAGGCTATAGTAAAAAAATTGAAACCGGCGCAAATCTTAACTTTAATCACCGCACAGAAAATCTGAACATTTTCGGTGGGTATTCATTTTCAAGAGGAGGATATGTTACGCCACTCTTTTCATTTTACCGTAAAGTAATTAACGAGGAAAAATCCAGTGAAATTTACAGCGATTCACACAGAGATCCTCTCAGAATTGTGCACGATGGCAGATTGGGCATAGACTACCAGCTTAATAAAAAAACAGTTATTGGTGCGCTTGCTACTTATAACGACAACGACTGGAAAATGGATGCCCACAATACAAGCAACATGTTTACTAACGGAATAAAGGACACCACCATATTTATTAAAAATTACGAAGTAAATCACTGGATTAATTACAGTGCCAATCTAAACCTGCAACACGATTATTCCGAAAATGAAAGACTTACTGTAAACGGCGATTATGCATATTACAAAGACAATAATCCGAACCGGTATTTGAATTCCTATTTCGATAAAAGTGGAAATTTTATTGATGAACAAAATACTAAAAGCGGTAAACTTACGCCTCTTTTCTGGTGGGTCATAACAGCAGATTATTCAAAAAAAATAAGCAAAAAAATCCTTTGGGAGGTGGGAGTAAAAGGAACCATTTCCAGGTTTAGCAACGAAGTAAGTATTGGCAGGAAAATCCAAGACAATTGGGAGACAGATAAAGAGCTTTCAAACAGTGATAAATTAAAAGAAAATATCGGTGCGGCTTATTCGTCATTCAGTATGGCTGCCAATGAAAAAACAAATATCAAATTTGGCCTCCGTTATGAATACACCAATTCCAGGCTGGGTTCAACAGACGTAAAAAATATTATTGACCGGCATTACGGAAATTTATTCCCTAGTTTTTTTATTTCCCATAAGCTGAATGAAAATAACGCTTTCAATTTTTCCTACGGCCGCAGAATCACAAGACCTACTTTCAATGATATGGCGCCTTTCCTGATCTTTATAGATCCCTACACTTTCTTTTCAGGCAACCCGGCTTTGAAGCCAAGCATAGCCTATGCGTTAAAAACAGATTATGTGTTTAAAAAAATAGTTGTTTCACTTCTCTATACATACGAGAAAGATCCTATTACCCGTTTCACGCCGAGAATTGATTCGACTACCAACAGGCAAATAATAGTTTCTGAAAATCAAAAAAGTGACCAATCCGGAGGGATAAGCCTCTCGCTTCCGGTGACCATAAGTTCATGGTGGAGTATGCAAAACAATATTACCGGCACATGGGAAAAAGTCAGGGGAATATATGAGGGCAAGGATATAACAGTTCAATATAAAAGTATTTCTTTAAACTCCACGCAAAGTTTTAAACTACCCAAAAAGTTTTCTGCTGAGCTATCAGGCTTCTATACTTCGCCGGGTGTGTTTGGCCTTTCAAGGACAAAAGCATATGGATGGGTAAATGCGGGCCTTCAAAAGAAGTTGGGCAAACAGTCGAGCATATTTCGGTTTGCCATAGAATATCTGACCGGCCCCTTAAACATTATAAGCTCTGCAAATTTTCCTGAATATAATTTAGTGTCAACAGCCGCGCTTAAAATTTACACCACCACCTTCCGGCTTACTTATTCACGCAATTTTGGAAATGAAAAAATAAAAGGGAAAAGAGAGAGGGCGACAGGTTCGGAAGATGAGAAGGGAAGGGTAAATTATTAGTATCTGCGCGAAAAGATGTATATAAAAACGCTGAAAATTGCCATATGTGGCAATCCGGTCGGGACGCTTTTCTTTGACGGCCTGAACGATTTTATTGGCACTATGTTGGGAATCATAATTTTTAGAAGCCGCCAGTAAATGAAGAAATAATGAGGATTTATATTTTAGCTCAGACATCAGCAAATCCTAAATCAGAGATTCGCAGGGTGAATGATTTTATTGGTTGTCGCACAAACCTCATTTTTAGGAGCCTTCAGTAAATGAAGAGATAATGAGGATTTGTATTTTACTTCAGACATCAGCAAATCATAAATCAGACATTCGCAGGGTGAATGATTTTATTGGTTGTCGCACGAACCTCATTTTTAGAAGCCGTCAGTAAATGAAGAAATAATGAGCATTTGTATTTTACGTCAGACATCAGCAAATCAAAAATCGGACATCAAAAAATCCAACATCTCTTCTCACTTAAATCTCCACACGATTCCCCAATTGATATAATCGGCATTAAAACCATGTAAGTACACCAGGCTCTGCAGCCCGAAAGAACGGGTGAAGTAATAGCGAAAGCCGCCTTTCCAGTACCACTTTAAATTGTAAGGGCTATCGAAATGAAAGTATTTTCCCACCTGGTAAGCGAGTGTAAATTTATTGAGCGCCAATTCTACCCCAACGCTGATGCCGGTACGAAAATGATCAAATGAGCTGCCATAAGCCTGGAAAGTCGCAGGCTTGGACGGATCGAAAGCAACACTGTTGTATTCCATATCCACACCGGCTTTGAGAGCTATCACCTGGTTGAAAAAATAATTGTATCCGGCATACCAGCCCGACCGTAAAATGCCATTGTGGCTGGAGTCCACTCCACGGCGGCCAACACCGGCACTCAATTCAAAGGAAGAGCCTTCGGGGTGTTTGAAAAAAGACTTTGTTGGCAAGCTGTCTTCCGTATTTTTTTGGGAGGCTGCCGATCGAAAACCGAGCGTGAGTCCTACAGAGTTTATTCCGCCATTGGGATTTTGTAGTCCAGCATTGGAAAAGTGCATGAAATAAATTCCTCCGGTCATAGAGAGGCGGCGAGTCAGCGGTACAGTTGCATTGATCGAGGGCGATATCACATCATTCAAATGGCTGCCGGCGCCTACCTGCGTATTATACTTCATAACGGTTATCCGCGTGATGTAACTGATCCCGATAAGCGGCGTGAAATCAATTTGGGCAATACCGACATTAAACAAATTAAAATTGGCCGCCATCGAAACGCCGAACATATTTCCAAGATTCTGAACCGAATCGCCGCTTCTCAGCCCATTCATATTTCGCCAATGAAAAGACCAAACCATTTCTTTTGCATTCAGCAAGCGCTTCCAATCCTCGTTGTTATTATATAATGAGGTAATATAACCCGCATCCGCGCCGAAAATGCTGCTAAAGTTCTTACTCTCAAAGACCTGCGCGGAAGTCAGTTGAGCAAAAAAAGCGTCATCTCTTTGCGCATGAAGGGAAAGAGTGAGAAAAGAAAAAAATATTAAACCTGCAAAAAACGGTTTCACAAGCCACGCTTTTGATGACAGAAAAATACAAGTTCAATATTTGTACCACAGCAAATTTCTTTGCTTCAAAGCGCGCGTTTTCGCTGTGAAGATTGCATCAGTATTGACAGGAATAAATGATGAAATGATTTTTTAATCAAACGTTTGCGTAAAGCTGCGTCTAAGTTTTAAAGCGATATTTGTATTTCTCATAAGCAGTTAGTTTTGGTAACGGCTCTTGTTTCTACAAGAGCCACCTTTTTTTAGATCCTTTTATGGATATGCTTTTCTTAACCTTTTTTTTCAGACTATGTACCGTTAATCTCACATGGGCGCACTATATACCGCACGGCTGTTGTGAGAAGGGTATCTGTGTGTTTTAAGACAGTGTTTATCAATTGGCTAAAATTCGCTTCGCGCTATCCGACGCACAAATCAAACCGGCCGCCAATATGATTACGTCTTTTATAATCAATCGCCCCGCTCCTGATAAATAGGGAAATCCAAATTGCGGCGTAGGAAAATCGCCGCCCAGGTCCGGCACGTATACTTCCGGGGTGGTTATTAAAAAACTCAGCGTCACTAATGACATTCCAAAGGTTAACAAACCTCCTATCATTCCAATTTTAGCATACCAAATTCCCAGTAAGGTTAGCACGCCTATAATAATTATTACAGTTCCTAATCCATAAGAAAAAAGGTACGTTCCATTTTCCCGATTCCATTCAACGTTCTTTTGAACTGTTTTGCCTTCCGGGTTTTTATACTGCTTGTATTCCGGCGCTCTTTTATTATAAAAAAAAAGACATTAAAGGGCTGTTTGCCACAAATGGAACAATGCCATCAGCCTCATATTGAAACGCTTTTAAACCACCAATCCAGGCCATTAC
>JBQCFO010000119.1:0-5993 GCA_051959055.1 Ginsengibacter sp.
AAAGCCTGCAGGAAAAAGCCTGCAGGCATATCTAAACTAAACATCAACATCTAAAGTATTAAAACCAACTGCCAATCCATCTCATTCCGACTTTATTGCCCAATGTTCTTTTTCTTCTTCTCACTTTGGCATTGTGGATAAACATTGTTACAAACATCAAAGGAATAAACAACAAGGTCAATGGCGGAATACCTATGATTGAAATCCACCTTCCTCCAAACTGCCTTCTCATAGGGCGTTTCAGCCTTTCTGCGATGAGGTACATGCTTGGAACCATGATTAGCGTCATAAAGAATGCGAATGCTAAACCGAAGATGATCGTCCATGCCAGTGGCTTCCAGAATACGGCGCTATCACCTCCAAAGAATATATGCGGATTCAAATCGGTGAACATCGTTACGAAATTAATATTGAAGCCGATTGCTAATGGAAGTAATGCGAATATGGCTGCAAGCGCGGTAAGTAATACCGGGATAATCCTGATTTTTCCTGCCTGAATTACTGCTTCTCTCGTCTTCATTCCACGTGCTCTTAATTCATCTGCAAAATCAATTACCAATATCGCGTTTTTCACCACAATACCTGCCAGTCCTACAATACCGATTCCGGTCATTACCACCGATATACCCATTCCTGTGATCGAGAATCCAAGAATTACGACGATAACGCTGAATAAAATCTCTGTAAGGATGATAACGGGTTTACTGATAGAATTAAACTGCAACACCAATATAAACAGGATCAACATCAATGCAATGACCAAAGCTTTTCCAAGGAAAGCGCCGGTTTCAGCCTGCTGCTCGCCTTCACCCGTTTGCTTAATGGTAACATTGGTGCTTTTCTTATTAAAATTATTGATTGCAGTTGCGATGTTTTTATTCACTTCAGTTGGCGTATATCCCGAAAGCACATTGGAAAAAATCGTAATCACGCGCTTCACATTTTTTCTTTTGATACTTCCATAAGTGCTGGTGTAATCTACATCTACAAGTGAAGTGATTGGAATGGATTTCACCTGTCCCCCACTCGCCATATCACGAAAAACAATGTTCATATTAAGCAGATTTGACAGATTTTTTCTTTGCACTTCATTGTTACGCAATTGAATCTTATATTCATCTTCCCCGCTTTTTATTTTTGACACTTCCAGTCCGAATAACGCGGTTCTTATCTGCTGCCCGATTTGTGCGGTGGATACACCTTCTATCATGGCACGCTGCCGGTTTATGCTTAATGTGATTTCGGGATTGGTAAGATCCACATCCAGTTTTAATTCTTCTACTCCCGGTATTTGCAGGCTATCCAGGTAAGTTTTCAATCTGGTTGCGGTTGTAGTAAGCAGGTCAAAATCCTCACTGGCGACTTCAATATTAATCGGCGGTTCTGTGGGCGGCCCGTTTTGTTCCTGCGCTACAGAGATTTGCGCTCCTGCGATTCCTTTGATCTCCTGCCTGATGGAATCTAAATATGGCCCTGTAGAAACGCCATTTCTTTTTTCAAATTCAACAAACGAAACCTGCACACGGCCAAGATTAGGTTGGGTACTTCTATCGCCACTCGAAGGATCCGAAGCGCCCACAGCCACATTTGAAATAACACTTTCCACAATAGGATTTGGTTTTCCTGAAGGGCCATCCAGCACTTTCGTTACTTTACGTTCTATTTCTTTGGTAATGGAATCGGTATAATCCACGCTGCTTCCAACCGGCAATTTCAGATAAACATAAATGAAATTGGGATCGCCTTTGGGAAAGAAAACTACCGGAACGTTTCTGATAGAAAAGAATATCAGAGAAAATATCAGTAATACGAATGTACCCACCAAAAGCCATACTGGCCGCCATTTTGCAACGGCCCAACGCAGTAGTTTTTCATAACTGCTCATAATGGCCGGCAATACATTATTTTGAAATTTATGAATCCAGCTTTCAAAAAGATACGTATTTAATACAACAATGATTGAGAAGAAAATAAGCAGGTTTCCGAGGAAAGGCACATGTACCAGGTCGAAGAAAATACCTGCGAGCAATGGAATTAAAAATGCTTTGCTTTTGAAAACAGCAGATTTTCTTTTTGCTCCATGTTCTTCCGGATGACTCATAAAATCTACTGCGAAAACAGGGTTCATGATAAACGCTACAACCAGTGATGCAGTTAAAGTAAAGATCAGCATCGTAGGCAGATAAATCATGAATTTGCCAATAATTCCCGGCCAGAAAAGCAATGGAACAAATGGCGCTAATGTAGTAAGCGTACCCGAAAGCACGGGAACAAAAATTTCTCCCGCGGCCATTTTTGCCGATTCCATCGTGGAAACCTTTCCTTTATTTTCCATGAAAATCCGGTGGGTATTTTCTATCACCACAATGGCATCATCTACAATAATTCCCAATCCGAAAAGCAGGGCAAAAAGTACAATAAAATTGAGTGTAACATCGGACCCTACGATTACATTTGCCGCAGGCAAAAACAGGAAGGCGACAAACATGCTAAGTGGTACAGAAAGCGCTACAAAGAATGCATTGGTAACGCCCATAAAAAACATCAGAATCAAAAGAACCAACACAAATCCAATAACAATAGAATTTACAAGGTCATTGAAAGAAGTGCGTGTAGAGCGGCTTTGATCTCCTGTAATCACTACATTCAGATTCGATGGCAAAATGGTGGACTTCATTTCTTCCACTGATTTTTTTACGTCATCAGAAGTTTGAATTAAATTTTCACCGGCCCTTTTAATAATATTCAGCGTCACCACATTTTTACCATTCAGGCGCGCGTAACTTTCACTGGTTTTTACTGTATCTTTTATCGTTGCAATATCTTTCAAATATATCGGCATGCCAGACATATTGCGCACAATAATTTGAGAAATATCGAAGGCGTTTTTGAACTGTCCGCGAATCTGCAGTGTGCGCTTCATGTTTCCTACATCCAAAAGACCACCGGAAATATCTACGTTTTCTCCTTTTACTGCATTCGCAATATCATTGAAAGTAACGCCTGCACTTTGCATTTTATAATTGTCCACATTAATCTGAAATTCTCTTTCAGGGGCACCTACAATATCCACACGGGTTATTTCGGGTAATTGTTCCAGCTGATCTTTTGCATCATCCGCAAATTTTTTCAAACTCATCATGTCATAGTCACCACTGAGGTTTACAAACATGATCGGAAATTCACTGAAGCTTACTTCCTGTACATTCGGTTCCTGTGTAAGATCTGTAGGCAAATCTTTTTTGGCCTTATCTACCGCATCTTTGGTTTTTTGTAACGCTACTTCTGTTTTTACGTCGGTTTCAAATTCAACTGTGATGGCCGAAAAATCCTGCAAAGAAGTGGAAGTGATTTTATTGATCTTTGCGCCGGTAATGCCTTTTATTTGCTTCTCTATCGGCTTGGTTACCAGGTTTTCCATGTCCTTCGGAGAATTGCCGGCATAGATAGTTTGGACAAAAATCGTCGGAATTACAATATCCGGAAATTGTTCTTTGGGAAGAGTCACAAATTGATAAACACCCATTAATGACACAAAAAGAATCAGCAAATAGATGGACGTTTTGTTTTTGATCGACCAGCTTGTTGGTTTAAACTCGTTGTACTTTTCTTTAAAATTTTCAGTTAAGCTCATAAATATTTTGTTGTGCTTTACAGTAAAAGCAGTTTTAATTCATTTTCCTATTCTGCATTCGTGGTGATTGGCTGGCCTTCAAACAAACCCTGGAAACCATCAGTTATCAATTGATCACCCGGTTGCAACCCACTTTTGATTTCAATATTATCTCCATACAATTGACCGATTACCACATCTTTTTTTTCTGCTACTGTTTTATCGCCTTGTTTTCCGGCAACCAGAACATATTTTCCGTTTTCACCCGTCTGTAAAGTGTTCAAAGGAATGGCAATAGAATTGGGCGCTGTATAATCTAAAATTTTTACCTGCGCTATCTGATTTGGCCGCAAATTCATTCCTTTTGGCACTTTTATTTCTGCAGTAAATCCACGGGTGGTATTTCCAATAGCTTCACTAATAAAAGAAATTTCACTATTGAAGGTTTTATTGATATCCGGCATGGTTACAATTACTTTCGTTCCCCTTGTTACTTTTCCTGCGTAATTTTCAGGTACAGTTACGGTAATTTTTAAATCCGTATCGTTTACGATTTTTATATAACCACCTGCCGCTGGATTTCCATTAAAAGTTTCGCCAACATGAGCAGTAATATCATCTACTGTTCCATTTACATTGCTGTAAACATTACTTTGATTGGCTTGTTCCTGTGCAGTTGCAACCTGCGCCTGTATTGCTTTTAACTGATTTTGTAATGATTCCACATTGGTTTTTGCCTGTAATAATTGTACTTCGGTTCCGATGTGCTGTGCCCAAAGATTGCTTTGTCTCTGATAAACAGATTTTGCCAGGTCAAGTTGCGCCTGCACACCTCCCAGTTGTTGCTTTACCGCATTTACATTTTCCCTTGCTACAGCATCATCTAATTTTAAAATCAACTGGCCTTTATGCACTTTATCACCTTGTTTTACATAAATGGCTTTTATCTGTCCGGGTTGTCCGGCCGGAGTGATGTAGGAAATGTTTTTGGCATCCACGCTCCCCTGCAAATCGAGATAATGTTTAAAATCTTCAGTTTTAACTGTGGTTAGCGCTACCAGTTTTGGCTTTGCTTCTACAGATGCACTGGTATCCAGTTTGGCAATATCTTTTTGCAAAGCAGTCATTTTTTCATCCAGCTTCTCTTTTTCTGTTTTCAGCTTTTGTAATTCAGCTTTTTTATCATTCAGCGATTCGCTGTTCTTTTTACCTGAATCGCCGCATGATGAAACGATTGCGGTAAAAAAAACAATCAAACTGATATTAAATAATTTTTTCATTGTGAAGATTTATTAGGGTTGATTTTTTTGTTTAGTTTAAAGTTTTCCTGTCGCTGCGAAGTAATCAATTTTCGCGATGATGGCATCATAAACAGAACTGTAATAATTGTTTTGAGCCGTTACCAAATCTGCCTGTGCTGTAGAAATTTCCTGGTTGCTTCCAAGTCCCTGGTCATATTTTAATTTGGTAGAATTATAAACGGATTCAGCAAGTTGAATATTCTTTTTCTGTGTATCCATAGTAAGGATGGCCGACTTCATATTAATCCGCGCTTGATTTACATCGTTGTCAATAGAAAATTTTAATTGCTCCAGGCTGTTGTTCATCTTTAAAACATTCAATCTGGCAGTGGCGATGTTTGCATTACGTGCACCTCCATCAAAAATGGGAATATTTAAAGTAAAATTGATAAATGAAGTGGTGTACCACGGCTCGCTGCCTTTAAAAAATGTAAAGCTCGTGCGCTGTGCATTTTGATTGATGTTTGCAGAAAAAGTCAAGGTGGGAATTTTACTCAATTGGTATCTTTTGATATTATACTTTCCGAGTTCAATACTGTTTTCCAATAGTTGAAATTCTTTGCGGTTTTCATAATTATAATCCGTGTCCAGGAGGCCTGTTTTTATTTCTTCATCAGAAAGTGTATCCGTAAGATAAATTGAATCCTGCTGGGGAATATTCATTAAAAATTTCAATCCTTCTTTTCCGGCGTCAATCTGGTTTTGCGCTTTTATTTTTTGTGTTTCAAGGTTGCTCAATTGCACCTGTACTTTGTCCACATCCAGTTTTTCTGCAAAACCGTTTTGATAAATAACTTTAGTATCGTGAAGCAACTTTTCATAATTGCCAATATTTGCATCAAGAGTACCTATCTGTCTCTTAGCAACTGCCAGTTGATAATATATTTTGTAAACATTTGCTTTTATTTGTTCTTTGGTAACATCGGCAGTAAGCACTGCGTTATTGATAGCTGCTTTTCTTGCCTGGAGGCCAACAAAAACCTGCCCGTCAAAAAGTATCTGCTGAAGATTTGCACCATAAGTGCCGCTGTATTTTGTACCAAATTTTATTGGGAAAAAAGTGCCGGGAGTGCCACCGG
>JBQCFO010000120.1:0-2843 GCA_051959055.1 Ginsengibacter sp.
ATGCGGGTGAATGGCAGGCCAAAACATTTACAGCATTAAATGAAATCGTTCAACTTCCGTATTTAAATATCAATGTTGGCCTGGCTGATATCTATTCTTAAGGCAGAAGATTGCTATCAGGAAACTCGCAACTAGTACTAGCAACTGCCAACCTCAAAAAATCATATTCCAAACATGCGGTCCAGATCCTTTTCTTTAAATTCCATAAAAGTTGGACTGTTTGTGGGCGTAACATGCGGCGTTCCGCAATTAAACAATTCTTCCAGCAATGCAGCCATTTCCTTCTGGGTAAGCGTTTGTCCGGCTTTGATGGCTTGTTGACGGGCCATGCAGCGGATGAGCTTCTCCCGTTTACTGCATTTGAGATCGCTGCTGAAATGTTTAAACTGTTCGATCAGAAGTTCAATACTGTTTTTTTCATTGCCCTGCAAAATATCAGCAGGTGTTCCCTGAATTACAAAACTGTCTTTCCCAAAAGATTCCACCTGGTAGCCAAGTAATAACAACTCGGGTAAAAGATCTTCCAACAGCGCCGCATCGGGCGGCGATAAAGTTAATGTTGCCGGAAAAAGGCTTTGTTGTATCGCTACTTTTTTTCCTTCAGCGGCAAGGCTGTATTTTTCATATAAGATCCGCTCATGCGCAAGCTGCTGATGCATGAGTAAAAAACCCTCGTGTGTAGGCGCTAATACATAAGTTTTATGCAATTGAACCAATGCCGTATCCGGGATTACTTTCTGATTGACACCCTGAATTTCGTTTGGCAATAAGCTGATTTCATCGCGCAGACTTACAAATGTTTCTTTGGGTTCTACATAAAAATCCTTCCAGTGTTTCAGCTCCGCTTTATCTTTCGGATCAATTAAATGTGCCTGGTGTTTTTGTGTAAATGTTTTGTAAATATCGGATGAGGAAGCCGATTGTTGTTTATCGGAAGTAAAAGGCTGGCTAACGGCCTCCAATTGCTGAATTCCCGGATTTAAAGTAAAATCCAGGGAAGGTGCAATGCTGAATTGTGCAAGCGCATGTTTTACAGCCGCCTGAACAAAAGCATAAATGATCTTCTCATCTTCAAATTTGATCTCCTGCTTGGTCGGATGCACATTGATATCAATCTGCGCCGGATCCAGGTCAATGAATAACACATAGAGCGGAAAGCTATCCTTTGGCAGCAGTTCTTCAAAAGCACGCATCACCGCATGATTGAGATAAGCGCTTTTAATGAAACGGTTATTTACAAAAAAGTATTGGTCGCCTCTTGTTTTGCGTGCGCAATCAGGTTTTCCCACAAAACCAAAAATGTTCATGTAATCGGTTTCCTCTTTTACATACACAAGTTTGGCCGCGTATTGATTGCCAAGAATTTGCAAAATGCGTTGTTTATGATTACCCGCTTCCAGATGGAAAATTTGTTGACCATTACTGGTTAATGAGAAAAATAACTGTGGGAATGCCATTGCCACGCGGATGAATTCATCAATGATATGACGCAGTTCGGCGGCGTTGCTTTTTAAAAAATTTCTTCGTGCAGGCACACTGAAAAATAAATTTTTCATGCTGATCGAAGTTCCTTCCGCAAAGGCACAGGGTTCCTGCTTTATTACTATACTGTTCTCTATTTCAAGATACGTTCCAAGTTCCTCTTCCGCTTTGCGGGTTTTTAATTCCACCTGCGATACGGCGGCTATGGAAGCCAGTGCTTCGCCACGGAACCCCATCGTTTTTATCCGGAATAAATCATCAATCTGCTGAATTTTACTTGTAGCATGACGTTCAAAACACATGCGGGCCTCGGTTTCACTCATTCCACGCCCATTGTCTATTACCTGTATCAGGCTTTTTCCCGCATCATTTACAATCAGTTTTATTTCTGTTGCGCCGGCATCTACGGCGTTTTCCATTAGTTCTTTTATAGCGCTTGCCGGGCGCTGAATCACTTCTCCCGCCGCTATCTGATTTGCAATATTGTCTGGCAATAATTGTATAATATCCACTACAAAATCTCCCTGTTTTTAAACGCTGTAAAAGTAGAATATAGATTTGACAACTTGCAGATTTAGGGTATGGCTTATTTTAAGAGGCTTCCTGTTCCATAGGAACAATTCGTTGTTAGAAAATATCATGTTTCGTGCACTAACGTTCCGTAGGAACGTATCGTATTATTCCAATTCTTTGAAGATGTAGTGTTCATCCCAATCAATTTCAAATACAGTTAAAAACTTTCTATATTCATCCAGGAATGTTTCTTTTCTATGATGTATTTCCTGATTTTGAATATAGCGAATTACATCTGCCATTTGACTTTTTGCATAAGAGAAAGCACCATATCCGTCCTGCCAGGCAAATGGAGAGGAACAAAATTTTTGCGCTTTAATAAATTTGCTGCTTTCTGTTTTTACATTTTGTATTAAAGATGAAATGGATTGAAGGGGCCTCATCCCAATAAAAATATGAATATGGTCAGGCATACTATTTATTTGAATCATTTTATGTTTATTCTCCTGAAAGATACCCGTAATATATTGATGCAACCTTCCTTTCCAGCTATGGTGTATAAGTGCTGCCCTGTATTTTACAGCAAATACAAATTGAATATGATTCTGGGTATAACTATTTGCCATAAAATTTAAAATTAACTGATGTAATATAAATATAAGCAAGAGTCGTTCCTACGGAACGATTTCTTAAAATGCCTGTTTTTTCTACCAACAAATTGTTCCTACGGAACATGCGGCACCGCAATAGGCGATGCTTAAAGGTCAGCATAATCCCAAAAAATTGCATTCAAACTTTTTATGTATAAATTGTGCTACTCCAAAAATGATTAGAATGAAAGGCTTCTA
>JBQCFO010000121.1:0-4435 GCA_051959055.1 Ginsengibacter sp.
TTTAAAAGAAGATACTTATCTTCCAATGATGTACATGCCTGATGCCATCCGCGCTACCATTGAGTTGATGGAAACTCCTGTTGATAAAATATCCATACGTACTTCCTATAATATTCACGGAATGAGTTTTTCTCCGAAAGAAATAGCTGCTGAAATTAAAAAACATATTCCTGGTTTTACCATTAGTTATCAGCCCGATTACCGGCAGCAAATTGCAGAAAGCTGGCCGCAGAGTATTGATGATTCAGTTGCCCGGAGTGACTGGGATTGGAAACCAAAATATGATCTTGCAACCATGACTACAGATATGATTGAAAATGTGAAAAAAGAGATTTCTGGTAAACAAGAGTGAAGTTTTAGAAAAAAAATAGCATGGAACAGATTTTGTAATTGAAAATATTACAGATATTTGTCTTTTAATTGTACTTAATTTTAAACCCATTTCTAAAACAAAACCCAAAAAAAATGAAAAAATTAATTTTAGCTTTTGCCGTTGTTGCATTTACAACATTAGGCGCTCAGGCTCAGGATGCTTCAAAAAGCACAAATCTAAGTATTGGAGTTAATGTCGGTTTACCAACATCATCTCCTTCAATTTATTCCCTTGCTTTCGGAGCTGATTTGCAGGCAGATTTTGCTGTTGCTCCTACAACAAAAATCACCGCAAGTGCAGGATATGAAAGTTATTCTATCAAATCAAAGTATGGCAGTGGGAACAATTATTTCATTCCGGTGTTAGCAGGAGCAAAATTCTTTTTTGGTGATGAAACCAAATTATATGGACATGCCCAATTGGGTTATGGATTTGCAAAGGGTGGAAGCGGTGCTTTTGCTTATGCACCAAGCCTTGGGTATTATTTCAGTCCAAACTTTGATGGTTCTATAAAGTATCTTGCTTTTAGCAAAAATGGTGGAACCTTAGGTTCTTTAAATTTGCGCCTGGCATATAATTTCTAATTTTTATAGTCATTCTAAATAAAAAAGCCTTTCATTTTTGGAAGGCTTTTTTGTTCATTCACGTTACAAAAAGTGAATTGCTATTAACCTCAAAGTCGCTGTGAGGCATTTTCAACGCAAACATGATAACCTTAGTAACCGTTTGGTCACCCCATTCTTTCAACCATATTACCTGTTTTGCGATTGTAGAAATATTTCATTTTCAAAAGCACAATTCCGGTTATTCCCGCCTGAACGTCGGGCAGGTGTTTGTTTACTGAATCACTGAATAATGAACCAATTCCTTTCAGTTATAGGCTTTGGATTATTTGTATCATTGTTTTAAATATCAATCCCGGGTTTTTTGTTTGATTTACTGCTCCGGTTACAAACACTTTCTTTTCAGGAATATAAAACGCGACTGTACCGGTAGAACCGCAATGGCCAATCATATCAGGAATGGGCATGAATGGAGAAAAAAGACGTGGGGTATAAAATTTTTGAATCCCTGTCCCATATTTAAAGGGAAAAAAAATATGATTCCATTTTTCCAGTTCCGGCAGTTTTTCCTTTGGGAAAAAATAACCGTTAAAAAATGCTTTTATAAAAATCATTAAATCGCCGGCAGTGGAAATAACATCGTATTTGGAAGAAGCAAAATAACGCGGCAGGAAAACCGGTTTTTCTCCTGAATAAGGCGGAATAAATTTTTGATCTTTGTTTGAGCCGAATACATAAGTGTGCTTCATTTCCAATTCCGAAAAAAGATCGTTCAATATTGAATCCAAAGGTCGATCCATAACGGTTTCAAGAATGTTTCCTACCAATCTGAAATTAGTATTTGAATAACTTGCTTTCCCTTTTTGTCCCGGATAGAATTTTGCTTTCATCTTTTTCACCTGTGCTATCACTTTTTCTGTCGGCCATTCCTGGTCATGCCCGCCTAATAATTCTTCCATTACCTTTTGCCCTTCTGCACGTTTGTCAATTAAATAACAGGGCAATCCGGAAGTATGCGAAATAAGTTGCTCAATCGTTATCTCATCAGAATAGTCAACGCCTTTATAAACGAGGAGTCCCTTGATGATATCCGGCGGAAGATATTTTGAAATTTTATCAGACAGTTTTATTTTATTTTCTTGAGCAAGCCTTAGTGTAATAGCCGAAAGGAAAATCTTATTAATGCTCGCAATATAAAAAGATCCATCTGCAGTAATGTTGCCAGATGCGCTGGTTATGTTAATTGAATTATCGTCGCTTTCTACCTGGAATACGGTGCCATGAATCCGCTTTTTCGAGGCAGTTTTTTGGACAATTTTATCCAATTTTAATTGAGTCAAACGCTGCATTTTTTTAAAATAATTTCTGCTGAAGTTAATTGATTCTTTTCGTTCCCAGTAAAAATCTGACTCCAATATTTGCTGCGACACTCGTGGCATTATTTACACAAACTCTTTCATCGAATTGCATTGATTGAATGTAACTATACTGGCTTTGTATATTAGCTCCCAAAAGCGTGCGTTGGGAAATAGCCATATCTGCTCCAAAAGAAATACCTGTAGTAATACCAGTATTTTGAAATTCTTTCTTTACGCCACCTTTTAATTCGCGGCTTTTGCTTTTGTTCAAACCTGCATCGGTGGAGGCATACAGGTTAAGTGTGGCCTTGTTTATAAAGTCATACCTGGCAGTAATTAAATAATTGTGGATGTGAAGTTTGGTAGCATAAGCATCGCTGAAAAAGTGATCCTTAGAACGATACTCCTGGTGGCTTAATGTCAATCCTACAGAAAAATCTGATTTACTCAAAGGGTGCAGGAAGCCAATGCTAAATGCATTTGAGTTGGTAAAAGCGTTGTTCAATTTGCTGTTTACCGGCACAAAATGACCCCAGCGAAGGCTTAAACTGTTTTGGGCTTTGCTGTTGAAAACCGTTGCTGTTAAAATAAAAATGGTTGCCGTTTTTAAAATTAATTTTTTCATTTTTGTTGTTTAAATGTTACTTGTGAATGTTCTTATGAATAAAAGACAAAACTATTTGTGTGGACAGGACGCTTAAAATCATATTCACTGAATGACGAAAGAAAGCGGATGAATGCCGGAAATCAGAACCGGTATTTTTTGTCAAAAGCGCCATCCCGCATGCACGGTGGGAAATATTCTTATTCCCTGGTGCTTGTATTCTGTTTCATGAAAAACGATTCTGGAGGTGGTAATTATTTTATCGATACCGATCCAGGGTGTTATATAAAAACCCTTGTTTTCGTTGGATGATTTACCAAATAAAAATCTATATCCTCCACGAATTCCGATTCCCAATTCATTTCCATCTTTTTTCTGAGAAGTGATTTTATAAGTCGCGCTGACAGAAGTATAATCTGTTTCTGCGCCCACAAACCAACCCTTTGCTTTTGCGCCTACATAATCGGCTTTAAAACCAAAACCTTTTGATCGTTCAATGAAATCATGGTTCTTGCTAAACGATTTTGGAAGCTCTATTCCGAATAATCCCGCATCATATCTGAAAGAATTTTTTTGATATCCGGCATGGAATGAATAACCCTTTAAAAAATAAGCAATAGGATCGGCTTCTAATTCAAGGTGTCCCCGGGAGTTTTTTTCTGATTGGCCTAAAACTGACGCGCTGATGAGGAGCGCCATCATGACGAAAACTGGTTTAATAATTTGAATTTTCATTTTGTTTTTGATTGGTTGAAGGTTGAAGGTTGAAGGTTGAAGGTTGATGCTACCCGGTCGGGGCGCTTGTCTTTGGCGGGCCGAATGTTCGGCCCGAATGTTCCGGCTGAACGATGGGTGCGCGTTGAAAGCTAAAGGCCTTTAGACGTATACTCAATGCAATAATGGGTGCTAATAATAACTTCAGTTTTTTCATTTTGTTTAAAGTTTTTTTTCAAAACACAAAATGAATTCTTTAACTTTTGTTTTAAAAACCGAAGTCGATGAATGACGGTTTTCAACGTATGAAAGGCTGGAAGAAGATTTGAAAACAAGGTTTTGATCAATGCTGTTGTTGGCGTCCCGCCAACAATGTGCAGCAAAGCAACAAATGTGAAATTCCTGTTTTTTAAAAATGTCACTGACTGCTCTTTCGTTTTGTTTGATGAAAGTGATGTGATTGAATCTTTCCTCTTTGTGATTGAAGGAAAATTGTAGAAATCAAAAACGCTTCAGAATAGAATAAAAATCATTTTAACCCAAAAAAATAAACACCTGCATGTAAAAGCAAGATGAGAAAAGAAAAAATTTCTTTGCTGTTGTTGGCGAGGACGCCAACAGTAGCAGGAGCGGCAGTGCTGTTGTTGGCGTCCCGCCCACAATGTGCAGCAAAGCAACAAATATGTGAAATTCCTGTTTTTTAAAAATGTCACTGACTGCTCTTTCATTTTGTTTGATGAAAGTGATGTGATTGAATCTTTCCTCTTTGTGATTGAAAGAAAATTGTAGAAATCAAAAACGCTTCAGAATAGAATAAAAATCA
>JBQCFO010000122.1:0-3699 GCA_051959055.1 Ginsengibacter sp.
TTTTAAAAATTTATAAACGACATTCTGTTGGGGGTCAAAATCTTCTTCTGTCTTTACAAAAAACATTTTGAAACCTGGGTAGAGAAGGAATGCTCCAAAGATGTATAGAATCCAGTAAAACCGGTCTATCAGTGCTATGCCAACCGTAATAAAAATAACCCTAAGAATAATGGCTAACAAAATACCCAGAAGCAATACCCGGTTTGCGTGTCTTTCGGGAATGCGGAAATAGGAAAATATGAGGATGAATACAAAAATGTTATCAATACTCAATCCCCACTCCATGAGATAAGCGCTAATGTATTCAAGCGCTATGGTCTGTCCATCTTCAAACCATACAAAAACAAAAAAACCTAAAGCTAACCCTACCCAAAACATCGTTTGGTAAAACGCTTGTTGGATAGAAATAGAATGAGACTTTCTGCTTAATAATCCAAGATCAAAAACGATGGCAATAACCAAAACAATCCCAAAAATCAAATAACTCCATTCTGTTGCTGTCATTTGCCGATTATAAAATTTGAATAAAAACTGAAAAATAAGCAATTATGAATTTACAGGTGGATTCAGACATAAAAATTATAAAACATTTCATAGTAAAAGAATATCTGCACGACAGTTGAGGAGGGAATAATGACAATTTTTATTCTGATTTTTGAGAATATAATTACCAGAAAATAATCATCAATAAAGAAGTAAAAAATTATTCGATTTTTGTTTTGCTTGTTTCCGTTTCCCGGCAAATAATATAATTTTTACTGCATCTACTAAAATAAATTACACAAGACAAGACAAGACAAGCCAACAATAAGATTTTTATTAAAAACCAAGAACAGTAAAGAAGAAATAACCCGAATTCTTCTGTTCATTTTATCTGAAAAATGAATCTTAATTGAAATAATAGAATGAAGTCTTTTGAAAATTTATTTTTTAAAAAGATGCAAGAAGCGATTGAATAAAAGGAAATGAGAAACAAAAGGTGAGTGAGTGAATCTAGTAAACATCATAAATTATTTCGACACTTATTTTATTTAAAAAAAATAAAAATGCGCATTATTTCTTTGTTTACTGAAAAAGAATAGCTGCTTAAACAACCGGCCTTGTATATTTTCTTTTCCTTGTCCATTGATAGATGAGCCCAAAAATGATGACAAGAGATACAGGAAGCAACAAATTAAGCATTTCCCAAAAACCTCTTTGTTCAGTCGCTTTTTTGGGATCCAGTAAACGCAATTTATAATCCTTTGCTTTTGCTTCACTCAGATCTGCATTATTTACAAGATATTCCAAACAATTTTCAACAAATTGACGATTGGCAAACTGGTATTCATACTGGGTTCCAACGGTATAAGAATTCACTCCCATTGGCAAAAGTTGCCCTTTATAAATGCCATTCAAAACAATATCGCCATCTGAAACAATAATTATTTTATTGTTGGTTACGTTTTCCGGTTGAAATGGAGTGCCATAAAAATTTAAAGAATCCATTTCATCGCGGCTTATGCGGTTTTTGTACAAAGAAGTAAATTTTCCTTCAAGTAAAACACCTGCAATCAAATCTTTTTGGTTGAAAGCCGCGTCAACAGGGGCATTTCTATTTTCTGCACCGCTAATCAATGCAGGAGTTTCAATCGTCCTGGAATTGGCAGAAGAACTTAATAAAATTGTTTTTTTAATTCCCGCCGCACTTACGGTATCAATTGTATTTACAAATTTCCCTTCTACCAATCCAAGATTTTTATTGATGACGCTGTTTTGTTTCGATTCAAATAATGGAAAATAATTCCAGTGTAAAAATTCAAACTGGTCTTTTCCATTTACACTAAAAGGTAAAAAATCGCATTGCAAATCCATCAAAAGACTAGGATTAATGCGCACTCCATATTTGAAAAATAGATCCTGGAGATTCAAATTGCGGTCATAAGCAATCACTTCATTTTTTATTTGCAAACTATCCACTTCGGCATTTAGCCGGTCAATAAAGCAAAGCAATTTTCCTCCATGCATCACATATTGGTCTATTTTTAATTTTTCCGCATCATTAAATTCAAGTGTTGGCTTTACAATCATCAGCAATTTAAATGTATCAGGAATTACCGGTTCCCTTGCCAGATCCATCATGAAAAGTTCGTAATTTTTTTTCAACACATTTTCGACCAGGTCATAAGTATTTGGGCCCGTAGGTTCGCCATTACCAACAGCATAAGCAACCATTGGTTTTTTATTTTCAACGATTTTTTCTATTGCATTCGCAAAATTGAATTCAAGCAAGGCCTCTGCACTGTTGAGTTCCGGCGCTGTAATGAAGGTGTTGGAACCCGGGTATAGATTAACCGGTTGCAATTTATTCCGATAATTTACAATCGCCGCCGGATAAATATATTGTGTCTGTTCGCCTTCTTTTAACTGCACTTTCAAATTGATCGGCACAATACCTAATGAAGAAAGTGTATCTGCATAAGTTCTTTCTGATCCAGGCATTTTTTCATCAGCAGAAATGATTTTGTAATGAATATTTCCGTCAGAATATTCTTTAAATTCCTGCAAGAGTTCCTGTGCTGAAAGAGACAATTTTTTAAATCCGGCAGGAATATCGCCTCTTAAAAAAATATTGATTTCCATTTTTTCATCAATATTTTTTAATATTTTTTTCACAGGGGTTGATATCGTGAATCTTTTTTCATTGGTAAGATCAATACGTTTATGAAAAACAGAAGCAAGATAATTGACGAGCACAATGGCCAAAATAATAATAAACCACCATTTTTTATTTGAAGAAAATTTCATTTTTGATGGATCTTATTTTTTGTATAAATTTTTTTGTGTGGCAAAAAGTAAGAGAAATATAACGCTAAGAAAGTACACAAGATCCCTTGTGTCGACCACTCCGCGGCTCATACTTTCATAATGGAAATCTATCCCCAGCATTTCTATATAATAATCGGCATTGCCTGTAAATACAGGTAATTTGCTAATAGCTGTAAATCCAAAATATAAAATAATACAAGCGAATGCACTGAGCAAAAATGCGATAACTGAATTGGAAGTAAGGCTTGAACACCACACACTTATGGCAGCAAACACAGCGGCTAAAAAAAATAAACCAATGTATGAACCGATGATGGCGCCGCTATCAATTCCTCCTGCTGATGATAAAGCATGAATGGTAAATATATAAAGCAAAGTGGGAATCAAGGCGATAATGATTACCAGCAATATCGCAAAATATTTTCCTAAAACTATTTGCCACCTGGTAAGCGGCGTTGTTTGTAATGTTTCAAAAGTGCCGGATTTAAATTCATCAGCAAAACTTCGCATGGATAACGCAGGAATCAGGAAAATAAAAATCCAGGGGGCAAACTCAAAAAAAGAAGTGAGGGTTGCATATCCAAAATCAAAAATGTTACTGTCCTTTAATACAAAAAGATACAAACCATTGATCACCAAAAACAAAATAATGGTAATATATCCGGCAAGACTACTGAAAAACTGGTGTAATTCTTTTTTGACAATTGGTATCATGTGTATAAAAAAGTGCAATTTAAGGGAAGAAAAACAATTCTTTTTTTTGAAGAAAACACAATCGTTGCCGATACATTCAGGTAGTTAAATATTTTAAAAAAATATTTTTGTTTTATTTTTCTAAAATAATTATTTCAAAGCAGCGTTTTAGAATGCAAAATTGTCTTAGAGATTATC
>JBQCFO010000123.1:0-16664 GCA_051959055.1 Ginsengibacter sp.
CATCGTAAACCTGATCTCTTTATACCCATCAGCCTCATACAATACACCAATTTTTTTCTTTGTGATTTTTACAATGTCTGAATAACCGGTATTTTTTGGATCAATTAAAAACTTTTTCTTCCATGTTTTTCCTTCATCGAAACTGATGCGAAGTGTAAGACAGTGGCGTCTGTTCTTATCATCGTTATTGCAAAAAGCAAGAACAAATTTTCCATGCTTTGTTCCGATATTTAATAAACTTCCTTCACAAATTGGATCAGGTAAATTATGGTCTACGAACGTAGTATCCCAGTTTTCTCCGCCATCTTTGCTCAAAGAAACAATCCGATATTTTGCTGTCTGATTGCGGCTGTTCATCATCAATGAATTATTTGACAATTCTGCCGCCGTACTTTCGTTTGAACCCTCGAAAGGAACGGTTTCGCTCAAATGAAAAGTAGCGCCATGATCATCCGTAAAATATCCATGTGCCTGGTAATCTTTCAATTCAGGTTTCGGATCTCCGGCAGAATGATTTGCAGCCACATAAATTCTTCCCTTATATTCTCCTTCCTCAAATTGCATGGCATGGCCTGGTGTATTTGCATAAGTGCGCCAGTCTTCTTTGAAATTCCAAAGCGGATTTATTTGCGGTTGATTGATCCTGTTCGCCTGCAATGTAATATCAGTTGGTTCGCTCCACGTGTTACCATTGTCAATACTTGTTTTATAAAAAACATCGCGATGGCCTTTGCCTTTTCTTAATTCCATTTCATGTCCATTCCCGGTGTTATAGAAAAGAAAAATCCTTCCTTGCGGAAATCTCGGATCCGTCAAATCCACTACAGGTGCCGGATTACCGGCTTGCAAAGTATCATTGCTTGCAACAACCTGTAAGGCGCTCCATGTTTTTCCATCATCTCTACTTCTTTTTAAAACGATTTTAATGTCGCCAAAATCTCCAGATCCATTTACCCTTCCTTCACAAAAGGCAAGCAGGTCGCCATTCCTGGCTTTGATAATGGCAGGAATGCGAAATGATTTATAGCCTTCTGTTCCCGAAGCAAATACAGGAACGGCATTCGATTGAGCGAGTACCTTTATTGAGAAAAAAATAAAAATGACAATAAAAGTTGCTTTACTGAAAATCTTTTTCATAATTAAGCTTAGGTTGAAAGAAATTTTAATTGATTAAAAGTGTTATCGGATATCCACGTAATTTGCCTTATCGGTTTCAATATTCATCTGTAAGAATTAGTGTAACTCATGGCTTTTTTTCAATAATTGCCAGCAATACCATTCCTGCCTCGGCAAATGAAAAGGCCCTTTGAATAAATTTCCTTTTGCGGTTTGGGCTACTGTTCCATCACGGTGCAAATAACCATACCATTCTCCAAATTCTTTATCATGAAATTTAGAGTATGCATAATCGTGAATCTGTTGATGCCATTGTTTATATTTTTCATTCCCCGTGATGGTATAAGCAAGTAATGTTGCAATGATGGCTTCATTTTGTGGCCACCAGAATTTCATATCCTGCCAATATTCCTGAACAGGTTTATTATACACATCTCTGAAATACAAAATTCCACCAAACTCTTTATCCCAGCCTCGCTCCCACATATAGTCGAGCATTCTACAACCAAGTTCAATCAAATGTTTATCATTGTTTCTATACTTTGCTTCGTGCAAAATAAACCACGCTCCTTCTATCGCATGTCCAGGATTTAAAGTTCTTTCATCAATATGATCGATGATACTACCGTCGGGAGCCACTTGTTCCATCACACATTTAATATCATCCTTTACAAAATACGTTTCTATTTCTTTGATCCATATTGAAATCCATTCATCACAACGCGGATCACCAATCGTTTCTCTCAATTGCTGAGCAGTATTTATCATAATCATTGGAACGCCAATTCCTTTTGCAGGACGTGTATCAAAAAATTTTGGTTCAAGCCTTAAATCTCCTTTTGCATAGGCGAGGCACTTTCCAAAAAGTCCTCTTGCACGCAATACCATTTCTTCATCGCCACTTGCTTTTGCATAAGCGGCAAAAGCAATAACCGCAAAGGTTTCAGAAAAAAAATATCTCCTTTTACGAATCGGGTTTCCTTCGCGAGTAACATGAAAAAACATTTGTCCGTCGCTGTCAAAACAATGATTCAATAAAAAATCAACACCTTTTTTTGCACCATCCAGCCACTCTTTTTTTTGTTCAACTGTATTATACAATGTTGCTAAAAGCCAGGCAGCGCGACCTTGTATCCAAACTGCTTTGTCATCATCGAGCAGACTGCCATCCCTTTCACGCATCAATAAATATCCTCCAAATTTTTCATCAATACTTTTCGGAAACCAAAAAGGAATGGTGTCATTGAGCAATTGATTTTTATAAAAATCTTTTTGTTTTTGCAAGTGGGTTTTATCTAAGTCCATATAACTATTGAATTATTGAATTATTAAATTATCGCCGGTCATTCACTTTTACCTATAACCATCAGTTTAGATTTACCAAAAAAGTACTAGCCGGCAAGTGTGTCTCATTCTCCAGATTCGCTCTTGTAAAGGGTTTGAAGGCATAAAGCACTTTAATTATTTTTTCATTTTTCACTAAATGCAAAACCACTTTATTCTCTTTTATTTCCGCCTTTGGCGAAATAATTTCGCCTTTTTCATTCATCACTTCAAAACCAATTAACGGCTGATCATTTCGTGTTTTTAATCTTTTGGCATTTGAAAAAGTAATCACAATTTCTTTTTCCGATTGCACAACTTTTTGAACAGTTGGCCCGTTTGCAATAATATTTTTATGATAAGAATTTTTTAACGAAAGAAGAGCTAACCGTTCGCCCACCGGCTGTTTATGAGTCGGGTGAACATTCAATGAATCACCATAATCGCTTGAAACCACCATAAATGTATTTGGAATTACCATAGACATTTTCCGTTGCATATCCCGAAAATAAGGCCAGGAAGGACGATCAATGGAAGAAAGTTGCACAAAATAAAAAGGCAAATTTTCATTCCATAAATTACGCCAGCTTGCAATTAAATGCTTAAAATTATATGCATACAAATCAATATTATGTTCATCACTTGCACCCTGGTACCAGATAACTCCTCTGATGGGTGTATTGACAAATTTCGAAATTCCTGCTTCATAATTATAGCATGGTTCATATGGATGACGTTGGCGTGGATCTTTTGAAAGTTCTGAATTTTTTGCTGCACGCCCTCTTACCCAGGGCATGATAAAATCAGATTTTTTCCAATCATATAATTCGTCAACAAGGTAATTGTCAAACTCCATTGTATGCCTGTCGATAAAAGAAACAATCGGTGCGCCGCCAACGGCCACTTGGATTAACCCGATTGGAACATTTTCTTCCTGCTGAATTTTCTTCCCAAAAAAATATGCAACTGCAGAAAAATTTGCGGCAGTTTCCGGATTGCATTGTTGCCAGTTTCCGGTAAAATATTCGAGTTTATTTACCTTATCCAAAACTGCTGAATCCCACGCCACATCATCGGTTTCACGGATTGCACTTAATTGAAACAAACGGATATTTTTATTGGTAGAATTTTCAATCGCCTGTCTCCCTTCATAAGATTGGTTCAATCTGAATAGCATGTTCGACTGACCGGCACAAAGCCAAACATCACCCATCAAAATATTTGTAAAATGAATTTTTTTATTGTTCGATTTTACCACTAATGTGTAGGGTCCACCGGCAGGCAATGCATCAAAAATCAGTTCCCATCTTCCTTCAGAATCAGATTTCGTCTTTTTTGCCTGCTCGGTATCTGACGCGGTTTGTTTACTGAAAGAAACCGTAATCTCTTCATGCGCATTGGATGTCCCAAAGATTGGAATAGGTTTGTTGCGTTGCAAGACCATGTTGCTTGCAAAAACGTCGGGCATTTGTAAACCGCCAAAGTCGCCAGTTACGGCACCATACACTGTCTTTGCCAAAATGATTGCCCCTTCTTTATTCGGATGCAAAGCATCGGGAAATAAATTGGGATGAAAATAAAAAGGCGTGTGCAGATCAATCAAACCGGTATGATTTACTTTGGCAATTTCAGGAATAAGGTTTTGTATTTTCCAATACCAATCTCTTGTTCCTGAGCGGAATCTTGGATGATCATTAAAGATGGGCGTCATCCTGCAGATATAAATTTTTATACCCGGATTTACTTTTCGAAATGTATCAATCAGCGATGAATAATCACCACGAAAATCATTATGGTAATTATTCCAGTCCCGGGGATCGGTATCATTCAATCCCAAATGAATGATCGCAATATCAGGAACTAATTGCAACGCTTCCGAAAATTCTTTTGTTTTGAAATAAGGATTGTGGCCTTTACGCAAAAGCGTTGCCCCGCTGTGGCCAAAGTTTTTTACTTCATATTTTGCACCCAACATATTCTGCAATTGCGAAGGATAGGATTCTGCCGCAGGATTTTTTAAACCATATCCATAAGTAACAGAATTGCCAATGCAGGCGATTTTTATTTTTGAATTTTGCGCAAAAATCTCTATTGAAAAAAATAATAGTGTAATAAAAAATAAGATGATTTTTTGTTTCATCAGGATATATTTTTACAATAAAAGAAATATAAAGATTTCCTATTTTAGCCTTAAAATACCCGTGCACGATTTTCTTTTCTGCACAACATCTATTACCGCAAAGCCCACAAAGAGCGCAAAGAAAAACAGTTCCAAAATCTTATATCAACAACCGGCTCTACAGAGTAAACAAACAAATATGAATGATTCCTATTTTGCAAAAAGTGTTTTCCAGACCTCACAGGTTTTTCCAGACCTCGCAGGTTTTTAAAACCTGTGAGGTCTTGGAAATCAATCTTCAAAATTATTCACTTTAGGTCTCAGAAAACTAATCTGAATAATCAGCGCAACAACCACGATGACGCCCAATATTGCAAAGCTTTTTCCAAGATTTCCAGCAGCAGACGATCTACCCAACAAATCAGTAATAAACGCGCCTGCAAAAACGCCAACCATGTTCATGATGCCATACGCGCTTGCTCTGTATTTCGAAGAAACAAACTGACAAAGTATTGGCATATTGTTGGCATCAAACATTCCGAAACCGAAGCCAAAGGCAATTGCGGCGGCAATTATTCCAAAAGGCGTGTGCGCAAAGCCTAACAGCAATAAAGAGGGAATGGTAAGTCCCAAACCAATAGCGCTGGTATAAACGCGGCCACGAATATTTTTTTGAACCCATCTGTCTGATAATATTCCACCGAATACGACACCTAAAAGTGAGAAAACGGCAATGGCTGCAATTGAAATCGGACCAGCCTTCGACATTGGAATGTTCAGCACTTGTGAGAATAAAGTCGGCAACCAGTTTTTTGTAGCCCAACCTGGCAAACTTGGAATAGCAAAATAGAACAGAATAATCCAAAAAGAAATGTTGGAAAATAAAACAGCAAGTCCTTTCAACAATGAAATTTTTTCCTTTGCAGCAGGATTCTTTGTTATCCGAACTTCCTTTTTCTCTCTTAAAAAAAGAATTAATACAAATGAATAGGCAATGCCAATTAAGCCAAAAGAATGGAAGGTATAATGCCAACTGTATGCCTCCGCCACAGTAGCGCCAAAAGCTCCAAGTACCTGGCCCACATATAATCCGATCATGTGAATACCGATGGCAAGTGAGCGGGTTTTGTCCTGGTGATAGTCTGCAATTAATGCAAGCGCTGCAGGAATATATAAAGCCTCACTAACTCCCATTAACGCACGAAGCCAATATATCTGGTGAAAGGTAGTAGCCAGCCCCATTCCATAAGTAACTGCCGACCATACGAATAAACTTCCTACAATGAGCCACTTTCTGTTTACTTTATCAGCAATAACCCCGGCAACAGGGCTCATAAAACCATACCCCCACAGAAAAATGCCCATCAAATAGCCAAAGTTGACAGCAGATCGCAACTCAGGAATATCTTTTTGCATCGAAGGCTGCATCGTTGACAGCATTTGTCTGTCCATGTAATTGAGCAAAGCCACGATTGATAACAGTGCCACAACAACCCAGGAATATGCTTTTGAATTTTTCATAAAATAGTGTTTTTTTCCGCCGCCAAGACACTAAGACAAAAGATACTCAAAGAAATTATTTTCTAATCTTTGGTCACCTCCGTTCCTTTTGTGTCTTTGTGTCGAAATACTTTCCCCACCCACACATCCGGCGTTCTGACTCCTGGTTTTATTTCTCCATTGGAAACGATAATATTATTTCCCCATTTTACATCAGTTGTTGTAACATGTGCCGGAAAAGGTAATTCGCCTATTTTCGTCCATGCATCAGTATTCGTATTGTAGAGCAACAAACTTCTATCGAAACCTTTATGATGAATGCTTAAATTATTTTTTTCTTCTGTAAGTTTTTGCTTTTCCTCCGAACTTTTTGTTTCTGAAATTTTTGCAATCAGCATTTCAATTTGATGAAATGTTTTTCCGTTATCAAACCCGGTTATTAAAATTTCATCATTCCCCAAAGCCACTCCCCCGGCGGCAGACAGATTGGTTGTATGAAAACCGTCAGAAATATCCGCGCATTTTTTCCATTCATTTTTTTGAATATCAAAAGCAAAAACCGTGTTATGCAAATCACTGATACCGGATGATGTTTTAGACCTTCCCCCGATGACAAAAATCTTTTCTCCTGATTTTGTGTTTTGTACCATGGCCGTCGCATTTGCCAAAGCAATTGGAAGATTTGGAAGTTTTTTCCAATCAGGATTTTTATCTTTTAAATTCAAACAAAAAAAACTGCTGGAAGAATTCTTTTGTTCATCACCCCCAACAGCGTAAACGACTTCATCGGCATTCGTAACAGTTACGTTTGTCAAAGCCAAAGGCAGCTCTGGCAAGGGTTTTACGTCAACCGAATTTTCTTTTGCATTCCATTTTAATAAAAAACATTTATTGGATATCCCGTTTTCATTTTCGCCCCCTGCATATACAATTCCTGATGGCGTTGAAGTAATTCCGCAATAAGCAATTGGCTCTGGCAGGATAGACTTTACCTTTTTATGCCAGCCATATTGATTTCCTTTTTTTTCCAAAACAAAAATGTTGTCATAGTAAACTTTCTTCCCTCCTTCCCAGGGAAGTTTATCCGGGAAATTGGAACCTCCGGCAACAATAAGCACATCATTGTTCACACCATTGATCGCGCCTGCAAGTCCCAGTGATTTTTGGTTTTCATTGAACGAAGGAACAGCAGCAATTTTTTTCCAGTATATAGTAAGCGAAGGCTTTTGCGCGGATGAATAAAAAGTCATCAGTGTAAATATTGAAATTAGCAAGGCAATAGAACGAATCATTTTTCATGACGATTTAGTGGAGCAAAATGTACTAAAATTTAATTGCTCCACATCTTCTTTAAATGATTCAAATTGTTCACCATTCATATTTTTCACGGGCAAACGAAATTCACCGCAATCTATTCCGACCAGTTTCATGTAAGCTTTTCCAGTCGCAATGCCACCATATTTACCCAACAAATAAATCATATCAATTGATTGTTGTTGCAACGATTGCGCTTTCTGTAAATCATTTTGATTAAATGCATCAATCAGTTCATAATAAAGTGGCGCCGCATAGTTGAAAGTACTGCCCACAGCTCCTATGGCGCCAACGGCTAAAGCGGATAACATATTCTCGTCTCTTCCCCAAAGCATGTCGAATTTCCCATTTTCAAAATGCAGGCAGGAAAGAAAATCCATAAAATCTTCGTGGGTATATTTGATTCCTGCAAAGTTTGGAATCTTTCCTGCCACATTTTTTAACAGATCAATCATAGGAAAACCGGCTCCGTTTAAAACCGGAATGTGATAATAATAAAATGGCATATCAGGAACTTCGTCTGCAATGGCTTTGCAGCATTCAGCCAGCTTTTCAACACTTGCGGGTTTAAAATAAAAAGGCGCGGTAAAAGAAACTGCATATATACCTGACTGCCCGGCAAACTTTGCCAGCTCAATACAATCAGCAATGCAGGTGCCTCCTACGAGCAACATGACTTTAAAATCGGGGTCATTTTTTGTGCAATCTGCCCACGCTTTGGTACAATCTTTTTTCTCCTGCATAGTTAGCGAAACACCTTCGCCTGTAGAGCCACAAATGAAAGCGCCGGTTACTTTATTTTGTTTCAAAAACCGGTAGTATGAGGGGATTAGCTCCGTATTCAATGAACCGTCTTTTGTCATGGGAGTGAAGGGTGCTGCAATGAGACCTTCAAGATGTTGTATTTTCATTATGATTGGTCATTTTATTTTTTATCCGGTTTGTAAATTAAGAATACTCCTTATTTGTTTATTTATTGAAAAGGCTTAAAAAGCCTATCCAAAAAATAAAAATTGATCTCAAGTTTATTTTTTACTATAAATCATTCTCTTGTACCTCATATTCAAAAAATAAAAAACCGGTATATTTATTTGTTTACTGATTTGAAATCAAACATAGGAAAAGCCTTCCCATGTTGAAAAAGCTTTTCCTGATATAACCATTAATATCCGGGGGTTTGAGTGTATAAGGGATCAAAGTTTAACATGGTAGTAGAAATTGGCAATTCCAGGGTAGGGCCTTTTCCGGATGAAACAGTTGCCGGTGATAAATAATTCGGATTTATATAATTGAATACCCATTTATCGCCGCACCTTCTTAGAGCCCACCAACGTTTTCCTTCTCCTATTTCTTCTCTCAACTGCTCTTCCAAAGTGGCGCGGATATTATCATCAATACTGCCGCTCACATAAGGTGTGTATGCAGGGCCGTAAGCTCTGGCGCGGAGACTGTCAATTTCAGCGGAAGGATCTTGCCCAAGTTTTGATTTTGCCTCTGCCATCAGTAACAAAACATCCGCATATCGATAAATAGGAAAATCGTTTGTATAAACCTGGTTTGTACCAGACGCAACTCCTGCAAATTTGGTTAAGAAAACACCTCTTGTCTGGTACGGAGGAGCAGTACTGTACATCACCCTGAAAGTGGATGAAATTCGTTGATCGGGAGGTCCACTGGTCAGTTTATCGATCATATTCTGATTCATCCCTACCCTGTTAGATCCGTTCACATAGGGATATTGATAGGACACAACCTGTGTAGGATCGTTATTTTGGGCAAACGTTAGTGTGGTGGCCTGGATTGCATTGACCAAAAATTCAGAAAATACCGTATTCTGCGCCTGGCTTAATTCGTAATTAAGGGCAAAAATGATTTCCGGATTATTTGCCTTTTTTGTTGGATCAAAAATATCCGCATATTTCGGGTCCAGCCCCAAAGTAGGGCCTTGCAAATTTTCCACTTGTTGCAAAGTGTTTTCGGCTGTTGTTAAATCAGGAGTTCCGCCGCCGCGCAAAGTGCCTGTCCATAAATTTACATCAGCTTTCAAAACCAAAGAGGCGATGGCATTCCAATAAACACGTTTACCTGCCGGAATTGTATAATTATTATTAAATAAGGTGAGGGATTGTTCAATGTCGCTTTTTATCTGCATAAATACTGAATCCACCGGTGTTCGTGCAACATACGTTTGAGCAGTGCTGTTGATCGTTTGCGATGTTTTAGTGATTAAAGGTACACTGCCCCATGTTTTAGCCATTGTGTAATAAATAAAAGCTCTGATTCCATACATCTCTGCCAGGTACTGATTTTTGGTGGCGTCAGGCAAAGCAGTAGTGGCTGAAAAATTTTGAATGGCATTATTTATCTGGTAGATTAAACTGTAAAAATTTCCCCAGTTGGTGTAGGGCGCATTTAAAGCGCTGATGTTCTGGTCATACATTTGTTGATAACCACCATCCAGCGATTCTGTAAATAAACCATCTGTCCAAATCTCTGAACGCATTTCACCTAATACAAATAAGGTGGAATTATAGCTTCTGAGTTGGGCATAAACGCCTGTATATAAAGTAACAAGTGCGTTCGGATTAGAAAGATCGGCTGCTGATAATACATCTTGCGGAACTGCCTGCTCTAATTGCTTTTTGCACGAAGTAATGCTGGTAAAAATTCCCATTCCGAGCATTATAACGATTAGTGATTTATATGTTTTCATTCTTAAAATCATTTTATTTGTTTTTTAATCCTTTTATTACAAATTGACATTAACACCTAATGTAAGACGACGAGGCAGTGGAAATTTTCCATTATCTATACCACCCAATTCAGGAAAGTTGCCACTGTATTTGGTGAAGTATGCGAGGTTGTTTCCGGTTATGTACAGCCGTGCCCCTTTGATAAAATTGTTCAAGGATTGCTTGAGTATTTTGTTGCTAAAATCATAGCTAAGTGTTACTTCTCTGGCCATCAAATAATCTCCTCTTTCCCAAAAATTTGCCGGAGGATTGTTGCCGGAAGCATCAGTGGCATAATTTCTTCCCTGGTTTGCCCAATAAAAACGAGGCAATGTTCCGGTTGTATTATCCGGCGCCCAGGTTTTTAAAACATCAACGGTTGAATTTTGAGAACCCTGTACCTGGCTTAAGCCCCTTAATTTTTCATTATTCAGGATTACAAACCCTGTGGCGAAATCAAACTGGCCATATAAACTGAATCCTTTGTAACTGATATTTGCGGAAAAACCTCCTGTAAATTGAGGGGTGGTTCTGCCCACATACACAAATTGTCTTGAGTCAATGGTATCATTTGGATTTACCTGGTGCCAAACGGCATCTCCCAGTTGCTTCAGGTTTTTATGTATGTACGGCAAAAAGGTATTATAAACGCTGGCATCTTTATCGAGTTGACTTTGAGAGGTGTAAATGCCATCATATTTTGGTGCATAAACTGCATCCAGGCCAACGCGTTGGCCTTCAACCAAACCACCTACCTGAATTAATTGAGTTGGATTTTTAGGATCCCAGACCTGCGTGGTTCCCTGCCTGTTGCCCGGTAGCCCGTTGAAAGGCAATTTGATAACATAGCTGGTTACATGAGAAAGGTTGGCACTCACATCAATACTTAAACCACCTTGTTTCACCGGCTGCAATACTTTTCCTGTTACACTTAGCTCGTAACCTTTGTTTTGAAGTTGACCATTGTTATAATACTGAATGCTTGAAAATCCGGAAGTAACATCCAAAGGAAGACCTGATATTTTGTTGAAAATGTTTTTAATATAATAATCTGCAATGATGCTCACCCGGTTTTTGAACAATCCTATGTCCGCACCAAAATTTGCAGTGGTAGCAGTCTCCCATTTCAGATCCGTATTAATATAATTGGGATAATAAGTACCTCCCAATCCATTATACACAGCCGTGGAAGGGTATGTTTGATCTGCAGCATAATAATTCTGGCTTTGGTCTGAATTCACTAAAGAAGCCAGATTTCCTACCTGGCCCCAACTAATGCGGGGTTTTAATACACTGATATATTTGCTCAAATTGCTGTTTTGGAAGAAATCTTCATTTTGCATATTCCAGCCCCCGGAAATACCGGAGAATAGACCATAGCGGTTATTTGCCAGACGCGAGGTTCCATCATAACGGAGATTTCCGGTTACAAAATACTTATCCTTATAACTATAGTTTATTCTTCCGATAACTGATGCCAGCCTTTCCCATGCATTAAAGCTTGAATAGGCCCTCTGAGGATTGGTAATGGTACCATTTACCACTGCCGGAGGCACGGAAGCCGACAACCATGGGAACAAATCAGTAGGCGCTCCGGAAGAAGAACCGGTAAACGTATGCTCTTTAAAATCATAAAATTCTCCACCTGCTAATATGGTTACGTCATGTACATCATTGAATGTTTTATTGAATTGTAAAAAAGCATTGTATGTATATGATACATCGTTGTAATTATTAAAGGAAGCGGCTCTTGTTGTATTAATGGCGCCATTATTCCCTTGCTGATAGCCGGTGTTAAAATTGTTTGCATTCTGATACAACAAATAGCCTGAACCTGTAGCTAAGAATTTGAGCCAGGGAAGAATGCTGTAATCAAGATGAAGGCTTCCCATCAAACGTTGCTGACTGGTATTGTTGATGGGAATTTTGCTCCAATAAGCAGGATTTCCCAAGGTATTGTCATTTGGCCCTGGCAAAATTGCTCCGGAAGTATCGTTATAATACCTTACTGTCGGCGCTACACCTACAAACCTTTGCATTAAACCGCCTGCAGCGCCGCCTGCAGGATCAACATACGGCAATTTTTGATTCAAAGTATAACCCGAAATGGTAGTAGTAACTTTAAATTTTTTACTTACGTTCAAACTTCCATTAAAATTTAAACTAAGTCTTTTCAGTTGGGAACCGATAACCATTCCATTATCATCCAAAACGCCCAATCCCAAGGCAAATCCGCCCTGATCGCTTGCCCCGGAAAAGTTTAGATAATGTTCCTGTGTAGTTGTTTGCTGCAAAATCATGTCTTCCCTGGTTTTAACGGGTAAATCATGATAAAGAATTGTGTCCATCTGGCCTGCAATAAATGGATTCGGATCAATTAACGTATTCCACCCTGGCTTGCCAATCATTCCTCTGTTCGCATTACTCAGAATTTGCGTTGTGTAAAGCCCTGTCGGAGATGTCCAGCCATTGTTCACTGCCCATCCCCATGAACCTACATTCTGACCGATATCAGTGTTTGCAGCATTGGTATTTCCATCAGCAACATCAGCCATCCACCGGCTTTGAATACCAATTCTGTTCCAGTGAATGTATTGAGCAGCGTTCAAATAAGTTTCAGAATTGTAACGAACAAAATTTGTAGTATTTCTGTAACTATAATTAATTTGTGTTTTTCCTTTTTTTCCTGTTTTTGTCGTAATTAACAAAACTCCATTGGCCGCCCTTGCTCCATAAATAGCAAGTGAACCGGCATCTTTTAAAAGATCAACACTGGCTACATCATCCATATTGATTCCATATAAAGTGGGGAGCACAATTCCATCTACCACGATCAAAGGTGAGCCGGTTCCATTGAAATTGGAACCACCTCTAAAAGAAATAGATGGTGTAGTTCCGGGCTGACCGGTAGTTTGCTGTACCGTTAATCCGGGCAGTGTGCCCTGCAAAGCAGTGCCAAGATTTGAATTTGGGGATGATTTCAACACATTCTGATCCAGGCTGGCAACCGATCCGGTCAGTGCCCTTCTCGATTGTGTGCCGTATCCAACCACTACTACTTCATTTAATTTGTCGGCAGCAGCAGTTTTTAGAGAAACATTAATCGTGGAAGAGCTGCCTACTGTAATTTTCTGAATTTCAAAGCCGACTGAAGAAAAACTCAAAACAGCACCCGGGGCTGCATCAATAAAATAGTTTCCTTCCCCGTCTGTTGCTGTGCCCGTTGTTTTTCCGCTAACCGTAACTGATACGCCTGGAAGAGCACTACCATCGGAGGATGTTACTTTTCCACTAATTGTTTTTACCTGTGCCCAGGATGCATAGGAAAACAAAAAGCTGATGATCATAAATCCAATTTTCCTGAAACAAAATTTCATTTTACATTGTTTTAAAATTGTTTTGTATTATGTTTGACATAATAAAATTAAAAGGTTAAATTTACATCACCAAAAAAAGTTTTACTTTTTTTTATGAAAAAAAATATTTCAACGAATCAATGATACTTTTGTCATATTACCTTTTAAGAAATCATTATCATGGACACATCGGTTTTTAAAAAAAATCTGAAAACAATTGATACCAGCTCACTGGTAGATAAAGTAGAAAAAAAACTTGTAGAGATTTTACAGCAAAAAAAGCTGAAAGTAGGCGATAGTATTCCTAAAGAGTTGGAGCTTGCGGAAACGCTTGGTGTAAGCAGAACCGTTATCAGAGAGGCTTTGCTTAGGTTACGAATGATGGGCTTGTTAGAATCTAAAAAGAAAAAGGGCGCGGTAATAACCAGCCCGGATCTTTTTGCGATCATGAGTAAAAGTATGAATCCGCATATCCTGGACCAGGAGACACTGAAAGAAATTTTTGAAATAAGATTGGTGTTAGAGATTGGAATGGCGGATTTTCTTTTTCAAAGAATTACAAAACAAGATATTGAGGAATTGTACGATATCGTAAAAAAAGAACCTTTGATTACCGACCAACATCTATTTAATATCGGGCATGAAGTTGCCTTTCATGGAAAATTATACGAAATAACAGGTAATGAAACTTTGAAGAAATTCCAGAAAATGTTACTTCCTGTTTTTGATTATGTACATCACAGCGGATTGCTTGGAAAACCAATTCTGTTTAAAAATTTTGTTTCTCATAAAGGACTGGTAGATATTTTGGCAAATGGAACACCTGAGTTGTTCAGAAATGCCATGCGAAAACATTTGGAAAATCATTTTATCCGCTTGTTTGATTAAAATTCATGGCGATACCTTATAGTACCAGATCTAAACACTCACCAACACTTAAACAATAATTCCGGTTATTTCTTTGTTTACTGTAAATTTTTTGTTATTTCTTTGTTTATTGTAAATTTCATTTGCGCTTAAAGCATGCTTTTTTCAAATAAAACTTGAAGCCAAATGATGCTCATTTCGTTATATTACATTGGTTATAAATAGTTTACAAATATAATATAAAAATTTATAATAAATTTTAAGAAAAATTTGGCTAAACTAAAATAATTAGTATTTTTGCTCTAAATAAATTAGCTCTATGTCATTAGCAGGAAAAAATTTAAAATATTTACGCAAACTGCGTGGATGGACACAGGAAGAATTTTCTTCAAAATTAGGAATCAAACGATCACTGATTGGTGCTTATGAAGAAGAAAGAGCAGATCCGAGGCTGGAAGTACTTGAAACAATTAGCCAGATTTTTAAAGTGACTCTTGATGAGCTTTTATTGCAGGACCTAAGCGAAAGCCAGGGAGGAAGTTACCTTGCCAAAAGAAGACAAATGAAAATGATGAGCGCCGACAGGAATATCATTCAGTTTGTGCCTGTGAAAGCCGCTGCCGGTTACCTTGCTGGTTACGCTGATAGTGAGTTTATAGATGAATTGAATACATTTACCTTGCCGATGCTTTCAGGCGGCATTTACCGTGCTTTTGAAATTATTGGAGACAGTATGATGCCTACGCCAAGCGGTAGTGTAATCGTTGGCGAAAAAGTGGAAAATGTAGACAGTGTAAAAAACAATGCTGCGTATATAGTGGTAAGCAAAAACGAAGGCATTGTTTACAAGCGAATTGTAAAAAATAATAAGAATAAAAATAAATTAACCCTTGTAAGCGACAATCCTGCATTTCAGCCGTACCAGGTTCAAACGGCTGACGTGTTGGAAATGTGGCAGGCCCAGGTTGTTATTAATAAAGTGGGCCAGCAGCAAAGATGGGACGTAGATTCTTTGGTAAATTTGGTTAGCAATTTACAGGATCAGGTTAGCAGTTTGAAAAAGAAAATGAATTAAAAAGCTTTGTGTTTGTAATTACTCATTAGATTTCGCTTCACTTTTTAATAAAAAATGAAGCCGTTCAGATACATCAATTATTAAATTTTAAAACAACAGTCATGATTAAATTGCAAGTCATCGGGCATCTTGGTAAAGATTGCATCGTAAAAGATGTAAACGGAAAAACCGTAATTAATTTTAGCGTCGCTCATTCAGAAAAATTTAAAGACGCATCAGGGGCACAACGTGAACGCACAACCTGGGTAGAATGTGCATTTTGGACTGACCGGACCGCCATTGCCCCATATCTTGTAAAAGGACAGCTGGTATATGCAGAAGGGGCTCCCGATGTAGATGGATATCTTAATAAAGAGAATAAACCCTCGGCCACATTAAGAATGCGGGTTCGTGATATTCAACTTTTAGGTGGCCGCACGGATTCGGCAAATAATCCGGGAAGTTCATCTACACCTTCAACATCTTATCCTTCATCTGCTCCTTCTAATGCTCCGCAAAATGTACCATCACAAGTCGAAGAGCCTGCCGATGATTTACCTTTTTAAAAATATAGTGGGTTTGTACATGTTAAGCGGCTCTGGATTTTTGAGCCGCTTTTTTATTATTTCTAAAATTCAATCTGAAAAAATCCATCTCCTCCTTTTATTGATGGGGCTTATTGAATAAAAGGCCCTATCCGATCGAAAACATAATTTAAAAAGAAAAATGTTCTTCCGTTTAAAATTATTTTGAAAAAAATATCCCTTTTTGTTTTTTGAATAAATACCAAACCTTACATTTGCGCCGGAGAGATGGCAGAGCGGTCTAATGCGGCGGTCTTGAAAACCGTTGAGGGTTACACCTCCGGGGGTTCGAATCCCTCTCTCTCCGCTTCTACTTTTTGTCCTTCCTTCACAATAAAGCAACTAATAATTCAAGTTTCTATTCAAGCATCCGTTTAAAAATGCTCAAAATATTCTTTTAAAACATTGCAGTAAACCCCACCTGTAGCAGTTCGGGACGGCAACAAATATCAGTGATTCCTGATTTCACATTTTTCCCAAAGCGGGCATAATACTGAAAAATGGTTGGTAAAATCCTTTGAAATGTAACACTCTAAAGGATTTGAACGAAGTTTGATAAAACACGTTTCATCAAACTTTTTTCATTTTATAATTATGTCAAAAAAAACGCTGCTGGAGTTGTGGATTTTTAGATTCCATCAGATGGGGAACCCGCGATGGCAAACAAAGATTTAAGTGCAAAAACTGCGGTATTTTGTT
>JBQCFO010000124.1:0-3208 GCA_051959055.1 Ginsengibacter sp.
CAGGGGCCGTCACATTTTTTACTTTTTTATAATTTGTGTCACATTGGCATTCTGTTTGTTCAAATTTTTATGTTTTTAAGCCATTTTTAAGGTAAAAAATAGGGTAGTTCAAAACCGGGTTAAACCCGGGTCACCCGGATACCGGATACCCCCGGAACCGGGCCCCCCGGATACCGGTCCCGGTTCCTGGTTTTCACCCGGATACCCGCCCGGATCCCGGTTCCGTAAAGAAGGCTAAAATATATCTATTTAAAATGAAATTTGCAACAATATAATAAAAATAGCGAATTTATTTCTTATTTTTCCTCAATATCATCGTAGACCACATTTTCGCACTGTTCCTCTTCATCTGGCTCAACGGTTGGTGCCAATTTAAGCTTCTTCAAATGTGCTTTAATGAGGATCAATCTCTCTGCAGTTACAGCCCCAAGCCTAAAAATTAAAAAATCAGGTTTGATTGAAATAAAAATTATGACCGATTGCGCAACGTATTTGCATATAAGAGCCCTGCCAATGAAAAAGTTCGCTCGCTGCTGACAGAAGTTGCCGGCACAGACAGCAGAATTTTCGCTCCTTCGGCGATCAAAGGGAATTTTGTTTTGTTTTGTCGCCACCAAACAAAGATGTCCTCTTTTCTTTCAGGCCTTTCAATGTTATGCCTAAAATGGCTGAGTTCGGCCTGAAAGTTTGTAAAAGATATGTTATGAAAGTAAAATAACAATAAATTTATAGTTTACTTTGAGAGCAGCTTTGAATTCCCTCTGCGAATTGGAAGAAGTTGTTGAAAATGTGGCCGGAGATTTTGGTTTTTGCCAAAGATCATCTTTAAAGAGAAATTTAAATTAAAATTATAAAATCATAGCATGAAACACACCGATATCCATTGAATCTTCATCCTCAAAATGATCAATTTCGCTGGTTTCCGCTTCATTTTCTTCAGCTTCAACTGCTGTTTCATTTGATTTTTCTCGAGACAAAAAATCCACAAATTCATCTTCCAGTAGATCCCATTCGAAATTAAACAAAAAATCTTCAGAATATGCAAATCTCGGATCCACAATCATCGATAATTTGATCAATTTGTTTGACTGGACAGCAACAAGTCGCTCACGCAATTTTTCAGTCAAAATATCCACAAAAAACTGAACTTCAGCCGATTTGATAGGTTTTTGGCCCAGAAATTTCAATATTTTCTTGGCTGTTGGCAAATAACTTGACGCAGTCGATTGCTCCTCCGACAACTTTAATTTTTTTTAATGAACTTACTTATACTTATATATTAAGTATTAACTTACTCTGCAAGTTTCGATGTGAAAAATTTTCAGAATTTTGCACAATTCTCCGATGATCAAAAAATCGTTTTTTTCGAGCTTATCCAGATGGGAATTCAATCGTTTGTAATTGGCCCATTGAGTTTGTGTGATAGTTTGTGGTCTTCGCGTTGTTTCGGCAGTTTCGCGAAGAAAATCATCGATTTTGAGTAATGCACATTTCATTTCAGAGAACACTTCTAGCATAGCGAAAGTGCTATTCCATCTTGTCAAAACATCCTAAAAGCATATGAAATCATTTTAAAATATAAACAACCTAATATCAAAGATCAACCATAGGAATTCTCTTTTTTGAAAGCCCTTCTGCCTCCTGGAAACGACTCAACAACTCGGCCAAATTTGAGCGGTGCGTACTTCCGGTCCATTGCCGAACTTTTCCAATAAGACCGGTAATCCTTTCATTTGCTTTTAAAGCATCTGTCACAGCCAAATGGTAAAAGTGCGCCGAGCATTGAAAACTGTAAATTTATTTTAAAATTTTATAAATTAATTAAAAATAGAACCTTTCAACCGCTAACAAACGGCATGATTTGGCCATGTTTTTGGCACCGTCCCTAACGCAAGCCACAATTGAGCTCAATTTTAATCGATTTTCTTCTAAACATTCCTCAGTGAGCCGAGAAATTTCCTCGCCTGTATGTTCTTTTAAAATTGGTATTGTCGCGAGAACATTATCCTGACGTTCAAAATCATTTGTAACAACATGTGTGGTTATACTGAAATGTTTTACATTAATTAAACAACATTTCCACTAAAATTACCTCAATAATGCCGGAAACTTGCTGGGTTTTTGCCAACCATCGCTTGTGATTGCAAATTTGTTTGTTCCAATTTGTTTTACAATCTTTTCTTTGATTGTGTTTGCCATTTTTGGAATAACTTCCCGTGCATAATAAAGCCTGCCGTGAATCTGAAATTTGACAATAAATCTTAAAATTACTTTTAAATAACTTTTAATCCTGGAAACGCTTTTCTTGCCATTTCTTGTACATCAGCATCATCAAAAAAGTACAATGACGCATTTTGTCGCACCATTATTCTCACCAATTGCTCATCCATTTGGAGTTGCCTTTCCATTTCCGAATTGTGTTGCGCAAAAAACGATGTGATTTTGATCGGTTCGTCAAAATTTTCTTCGGAATATGCCTTCCACTCTGCTTCATGGCCTTTTGACTTCAAATGTTTTATCATCGACGAGGTGGAGAAATCCTTTGGAGTTGACAATAATTCGCCGCATTTCAGACATTTTCTTTTTTGCTGGCCATTTTCGGTCACTTTTGCAAAAAATTTCCAAATTTTAGCAAGCACCATTAGTCTAATCTAAAAGATAAAAGACAATTTACTTTTCATAGATAGATAAAACCAAAAGGAACAAATAACAACAAACAAAAACAACCATACAATAAACGAAATAAAAGGAAAATTCCTTTTCTTTTTTAAAAGTGGTTCTTTTCTTATGCAAAAATTGAATAAAAATGATAAAATAGACCAATTTTGGCATTATGTTTTTTGAAAAAAAAAATGAATTTAAAACCAAAACATCAAAACATCAATAGGTAATTTGGAACCGGGATCCGCCCGGTTCTGACACCCGGATACCGGATACCCCCGGTTCCGGGCCCCCCGGATCCCGGTCCCGGGTTTTGGCCCAAAAATCCCGGATACCGGTTCCGGGTACCCGGAACCGGGACCGGCTTTGAACTACCCTAGTATTTAGCTTAAAAGAAAAATGTTAAATAAATCGTTAAAAAAAAAACGTGTAAAACGCCATGAGAGTTTTATGAAACGTCAACGAGTAATTGCAGAAGGTCCTGTTACAACAGGAGACTCTTCTAACACTTTGAATGCAATTGAAGAAAAAGTGAAAAAACTAAACT
>JBQCFO010000125.1:0-12555 GCA_051959055.1 Ginsengibacter sp.
TTGAGCAGCATGTGGCAAATGCTTTACTCGTAAAAGTGAATCAGATTGGGACATTGACGGAAACAATAAACGCAGTTTCGCTCGCTCAAAATAATGGATATAATACGATTATGAGCCATCGCAGCGGCGAAACAGAAGACACTACCATTGCTGATCTGGCAGTTGCTTTAAATTGCGGCCAAATAAAAACCGGTTCGGCCAGCCGTACTGATCGCATAGCAAAATATAACCAGTTACTTCGTATTGAAGAATTATTAGGAGAAAGTGCGGTTTTTCCAAAAGGAAAAATTAAATTTGGGAAATCATAAGGTTGAAGGCTGAAGGTTTAGTTTGAAGGTTGAAGGTTGAAGGTTCGAGGTTGAAGGCTTCTGAGCTGATGGTCATCGTTTTGAATTCTTAATTTTTAATTCACAATTCACAATTTGAAGCATTTCCGTTACATATTTACCAACAAATACCTGATAACAGGCATGTTTTTTGCTATATGGATGATGTTCTTTGACAGAAACGACATACCGCTGCAATTCAGAAGAATCAGGGAGTTGAATAAATTAGAGCAGAGTGAAAAAAACATGTCGCTGCGTATTAACAATACTCAAAAAGAATTGGATTTATTGAAAACAAATCCCGGAACTTTAGAGAAGTACGCGCGCGAAAAATACCTGATGAAAAAAGATAATGAAGACCTTTACATCGTTACATTTGATTCATCTTCAATTAGATAAAGCGGTTTTGTTACAATATTTCTGTTGAAAATGCGTTTTAAACTGATAAGGAAATTATTTATTAAAGCCCACACACATTTTTTATGATTAAAATTACATCGGAAGAATTGCTTCGATATTTATACAAAGAGACTTCCGAACAAAAAGCAGCTATAATACGTGCTGCTCTGCAAACAGACTGGAACCTGAGGGAGACTTATGAAAAGCTGGTGAGTGCAGCAAAAAACCTTGGGGAAGTTTCTTTTTCTCCGCGGCAGGAAAGTGTTAACAAAATATTAGATTACGCTTCAAAAAGGCAAGTTCCGGTTTCCTGATTGTAAATTTTAAACTTATTTTTATCCCGCCCGATAAGGCGGGATTTTTTATGACTAAAAAAGAAAGATACCAGTTTGTAATCAATTATTTTGTGCTCAATAGCCCTGATGCCAAAACAGAATTAATTTATGATAATCCTTACCAGTTGTTAGTAGCAGTCATACTTTCAGCGCAATGTACCGACAAAAGAATAAATCAAACCACACCTGCAGTTTTCAAAAATTATCCGAATGTGGAAGCATTAGCGAATGCGAAACCGGAATCTCTCTTAGCTTTAATAAAAAGTATTTCCTATCCAAATAACAAAACCAGTCATTTAATTGGAATGGCAAAAATGATAACAAATGATTTTGGAGGAAGAATTCCGATGACCGTCCAGGAACTAATGAAATTGCCCGGAGTAGGCCGAAAAACAGCAAATGTGATTACATCTGTTGTTGATAAGCAACCTAATATGGCAGTAGATACTCACGTTTTCAGGGTTGCAAACCGGATTGGATTGGTAAAGGCAAAGACACCACTTGAAACAGAAAAACAATTGGTAAAAAATCTTCCCGAAGATCTCATTTATATTGCTCACCATTGGCTAATCCTGCATGGACGCTACATTTGTGTGGCAAGAAACCCCAAATGCAGTATTTGTGGACTACGGCCGGTTTGTAAATATTATCAAACTGTGGTAAAACCTTCTGAAGAATCAGAACTTTCTTAAAGCATTTTTTTTATCTCATCTACTAATTCAGTTTTAGTAAAAGGAATACCCATAATTTTATTAAATCCTTTTGCATCAACGAGATATTTATCACGGATAATTTTTACTAATTGTCCGTTATTCAATTCAGGGATTAAAACTTTTTCAAAACTCATAATGATATCTCCAAGATTTTTTGGAAAAGGACGCACATAACGAAGATGTACATGCGAAACTGCATGTCCTTCCGAAGTCAATTCTGCTACCGCGCTTTTTATGGCTCCAAAAGTACTCCCCCAACCAATTACCAAAACTTTTCCTTTTTCAGGCCCATTGTCTATCTTTTGTAAGGGAATGTAATCAGCAATATTGTCTATTTTTTGCTGCCGGATTTTTACCATCAACTGGTGGTTCTCCGGATCATAACTTACATTGCCGGTAATATTTTGCTTTTCAAGTCCTCCTACCCGATGCTCGAGTCCTGCAAAACCGGGAACAGCCCACGCCCGAACCAATTTTTCATCCCGTAAATAAGGCTGAAAAGATTCTTCGTTTTCGTTCAGTTCGGTTTTAAAATTTACTTCAATTAGCGGCAAGTCTTTACTTTCAGGATATTTCCATGGTTCGGATCCATTGGCAATATATCCGTCACTTAAAAAAATTACCGGGGTCATATGTTGGATGGCAATTCTCACAGCCTCATAAACTGCATAGAAACAATCACTTGGTGTAGATGCAGCGATTACAGGCATGGGACTTTCTCCGTTTCTTCCATAATATGCCTGCAATAAATCGCTTTGCTCGGTTTTTGTCGGCAATCCTGTAGATGGGCCACCGCGCTGGATATCACATATTAACAAAGGAATTTCAAGCATGACTGCAAGTCCCATAGCTTCAGATTTTAACGCCATTCCAGGACCGCTCGTAGTAGTTACCCCAAGACTGCCTCCATAAGATGCTCCGATTGCCGAACTGATCGCGGCTATTTCATCCTCAGCCTGGAATGTTTTTATTCCAAAATTTTTATGGCGGCTCAATTCGTGCAAAATATCACTGGCCGGCGTGATGGGGTAAGAACCTAAAAATAACTGCAATCCGCTTTTTTGAGATGCGGCAATCAGGCCATAGGCAAGAGCCTGGTTGCCGGTAATATTCCGGTAATTTCCCGGCGGCATTTTTGCTTTTTTTACCGAATAGCGGGTGGTAAAGGTTTCTGTCGTATCGCCATAATTATAACCTGCCTGCAAAACTTTCAGATTGCTTTCAAGTATCTCAGGAGTTTTTGCAAATTTTTCATTTAAAAAATTGATGGTATTATCCAGTTTCCGGTTGTACATCCAATATAAAAAACCGAGTACAAACATATTTTTGGCCCGATCCTTTTCTTTTGTTCCAAGAGAAAAATCTTTCAAAGTTTCCCTGGTAAGCTTTGTAACATCTATTTTTATTACTTCGTATCCTTCCAGGCTTCCGTTTTCCAGTGGATTTATTCCGTCTGGATAGTTCGCCAATCTCAAATTCTTTGTATCAAAACCTTCGATATTGGCTATTATTTTCCCACCTTTTTTTAATGCTTTTAAATTCGTTTTAAGAGCCGCGGCATTCATGGCCACCAATACATCGCAGGTATCTCCGGGAGTAAAAATCCTGTCGCTGGAAAATCGTAATTGAAAACCGCTCACGCCCGGAATGGTTCCTTGTGGAGCTCTTATTTCGGCCGGAAAATCCGGAAAAGTAGAAAGGTCAATGCCGAGCAAAGCTGTATTATTCGTGAATTGTGAGCCGGTTAGTTGCATTCCATCACCACTGTCGCCGGCAAACTTGATCACTACTTCCGGCAAAACTTCTTCTTTTGTTTCCATCTTTATAATTGAATCTGCAAAATTAAAAAATATAGGGAGTTTTGGGTGGATATTTGTTTTCGATTAAGGAAAAATAGCAGGCAAAAAGGCATGAATTACATTATTTTTCACGAATTACTTTTATCGGTGCACGGTTTACCTGCTTATTTCAGAAGTACACAAACAAATAAATCCAATTTGTGAATAATGAAATTGGAAGATCCTGCTTTCAGTAAAGAAAGAAATACGGCCGATTTCTATTTCCTAAACCCTTTAAACCATCCAAACCGTGCTAACTTTCCACCACATCCACTCATACAAATTCTATGGTTCTTTTACAGATACCACTTATATTGCAACCTATCTAAAAAACTCTTTATGAAGAAAATTGTCTCAACATTTTTATTGATATTTTTAATGAACACTATGGCATTTTCACAAGCAAAACTGGTACAAAAAGTAGAAAAAAAAGGAAACGAAATAGTTATTCCTTTTGAAAAATATGTATTGCCCAATGGCCTTACCGTAATCATTTCTGAAGATCACAGTGATCCGGTAGTTCATGTGGATGTCACTTATCATGTAGGTTCTGCACGCGAAGAAATTGGCAAAAGTGGCTTCGCACATTTTTTTGAACATATGATGTTTGAAGGAAGTGATAACGTGGCTGATAAAGAGCATTTCAAAATAGTTACTGAATCAGGTGGAACACTCAATGGAAGCACAAACCGCGACAGAACGAATTATTATGAAACCGTTCCAAATAATCAACTGGAAAAAATGCTTTGGCTGGAAAGCGACAGAATGGGCTTCTTATTGGATGCAGTTACACAACAGAAATTTGAAATTCAGCGTGAAACTGTGAAAAATGAAAGAGGCCAGAATTACGACAACCGTCCCTATGGGCTGGCCGGAGAAGTAACTTCCAAAGCGCTTTATCCTTACGGGCATCCTTATTCATGGCTTACGATTGGGTATGTTGAAGATTTGAATCGTGTGACAGTAGACGATCTGAAGCATTTCTTTCTTCGCTGGTATGGCCCAAATAACGCGACACTCACCATTGCAGGCGACGTAAATACAAAAGACGTTTTGCAAAAAGTAGAAAAATACTTCGGTCCCATTCCACGTGGCCCGGAAGTGAAGCCCGTTCAATTGCCTCCTGTAAATCTTTCTAATGCAGAATATGTGAGTTATACAGATAATTATGCGAAACTTCCCATGCTTCAAATCACTTATCCTACCGTTCCGGATTTTAGCGACGATATGGCGCCACTTGCATGCCTTTCAGAAGTTTTGGGTCAGGGAAAAACGTCTTTTCTTTATCAAAATTTGATAAAAAATCAGAAAGCATTAAGAGCCAGTGCTTATAGCAGCCTCGATGAGCTGGCAGGAACTTTTGTTTTTTCTGTTACCGCACTTCCTGGAAAGAACCTGGCTGAAATGGAGAAATTAGTGAATGAATCATTAAAAGATTTTGAGAAAAAAGGTGTTACTGATGATGATATTTTAAAATTTAAAAATGGTTTTGAAAGCCGTACGATTAGCCGGTTGGCAAGTGTTTCGGGAAAAGCATCCCAGCTCGCGGCCTTTCAGACTTTTACCGGAAATCCAAACATGATTGGCAAGTTGCTCGATATGTATAATAAAGTAACAAAAGAAGACGTGATGAGGGTTTATAACAAATACATCAAAAATAAATCAGCTGTCGTGTTAAGCGTTTTGCCCAAAGGCCAGGAAAATCTGATTGCTGGTGCGGATAATTTTACGATTGACAGCACTCATTATCAGGCGCCACATTATGGTTATGACGAATTGAAATACAATAAAGCGAAAGATAATTTTGACAGAAGTATGGTTCCTCCTTCCGGAAAAAATCCGGTAGTAAAAGTTCCTTCCTTTTGGAAAAAATCTCTGGGAAACAACATGACTGCTATCGGAGTGGAAAATAATGAAATCCCAATGGTGAATTTAAATATTTATTTGAGGGGTGGAACGATCCTTGAGCAGAATGATCTCTCAAAAGCCGGACTGGCATCGCTTTTTGCACAAATGATGAATGAAGATACAAAAGACAAAAGTGGTGAAGAAATTGCGTTGGAGCTGCAAAAGCTTGGAAGTGTGATCCAGGTAAACAATACCACTGATGCCATTGTTTTTTCTGTACAATCCTTATCAAAAAATTTAAAGAAGACCATTGATCTCTTACAGGAAAAAATCTTACGGCCAAAATTTACTGAAGCAGCATTTGACCGGTTACAAAAACAATTGCTGGCTAATATCCGGAATTCAAAAAGCCAGGCTTCTGCTGTGGCAGACGTTGTATTTGATAAAATTAATTTTGGAAATGGCAATATTCTCGGCTTTCCTGGTTATGGAACAGAAGAAACCCTTAAAAATATTTCTTTAAAAGATATTCAAAATTATTATGATCATATCATTTCTTCTGATAAGGCGGATGTAGTAATCGTGGGTGATGTAAAAGAAAAAGATATTTTGCCACAATTGAATTTTTTAAATCAATTGCCAAAAAAATCCCTCACGTTGCCTGTATTACCAACCGCGCCAAAAGTGGAGAAAACCAAAATTTATGTTGTAAATATTCCTCATGCAGCGCAAACGGAATTTCGTATAGGTTATGTTACCAATTTGAATTACGATGCAACAGGAGATTTTTATAAAGCAACCTTGTCGAATTATAATCTTGGCGGAGGTTTTAATGGAAGATTGAACATTCGTTTAAGGGAAGATAAGGGCTGGACTTATGGCGCCCATTCTTTGTTCAAGGGAGATAAATATTCTGGTACTTTTTATTTCAGCAGTAGCATTCGGGCAGACGCTACGGATAGTGCTTTGTCAGAAGTAATTAGTTTATTAAAAAATTATAACACCAGTGGACCGGATGAAGATGAAGTGGCCTTTATGAAAAAGTCTATTGGTCAAAGTGATGCCAGAAATTATGAAACCGGAAATCAGAAAGCGGCGTTTATCGGCAGGATTTTAAGGTACAATCTCCCTGCAGATTTCGTAGATCAGCAAATAAAAATTTTAAACAGTATTCCCGCTTCTGAAATTCAGCAATTAGCCAAAAAGTATTTTGATCTGGATAAGATGAATATTTTATTGGTTGGAGATAAAAATTTGTTTTTGCCGCGTTTGAAAAATTTTGGATATGAGATAGTGGAGCTGGATGCAGACGGAAACCGGTTATAAGAACAACTTACGAGGAAGCTTTTGGAAGTGATGCTTTTATTGATTGTGGAAGAAGGTATTAAAAAACCGGAATCTTCAATATTTATCAGTTTACTGCAAAGTCTTTTTTAAATAATTGCCCTGGATATTGAATATTATAAAGAAAAACCCTTTTAATTTTTACATTAAAAGGGTTTTTTGTGGTTTCAGAGTATAGTCTATAAAGCGATTTGCTTTTCGATCATCATTTTTCTTAAATTGATAAGTCCATACCGCATCCGGCCAAGTGCAGTATTGATACTGCAATCAGTAAGCTGAGCAATTTCTTTAAAACTCAGGTCTGCAAAATGGCGCATTACGATTACTTCTTTTTGATCTTCCGGAAGCATGTCGAGCATTTTTGTAACTCTTTCATGGCTTTGTGTTTGCATCATTTTTTCATCAGCTCCTGCATCGAAAAAATTAAGCGTCTCAAAAATATCATGATCATCACTTGTTTTAATAACAGGACGGCGTTTTACCTTTCTGAAATGATCAATACATAAATTGTGGGCAATGCGCATTACCCATGGCAAAAATTTTCCTTCTTCGTTATAACGGCCACCATTAATGGTATCAATTACTTTGATGAAGGAATCCTGGAAAATATCTTCTGCGAGATATTTATCCTTAACCAATAAATAGATGGAAGTGTAGATTTTGTCTTTGTAACGATCTACGAGACTGGAAAGGGCGTCCGAATCTCCATCAAAATAGAGGTGGATCAATTGCTGATCCGTCAAATTGTTCATGGTTTTCATAACCTGGTTTTCGATTTTTGTTTAGGATGATTGTGTAAGTTCCAATTAAAGGGAAAAGAATGAGACAACTTTGAGCGGGAGCAAAAGGTTCTTCATTTTTTCAGGAAAATTGGAAGACCAAAATTAATTTAAAATCTCACACTTCCAAATTATATGCATGGTTTTTTTTCGTAAATTAAAAAATAGAGGAATATCACTTTTAAAAGGAGTCAGTAAAATTACGGTTACTGATAGTGACTGTGTTATCCGCAGAAATTATTGCCATGAAAATGCTGGATTATAACGAATGCCGGCAATTTTTATCATTCCCTCTTTTAATGTAATAATTATTATTTGAGCAGTAATTATTTTAAAAAGTATAAAAGCGACTTCATGAAAATGAAAAGACAAAATCAAAAATGAGCAGCAGTAAACAGAGAAATAACCCGAATTCTCCTATTCAGCTTATTTCAGCAATGAATGAATGAAATGTATTTTGTATAATCGGATGAGTAATTGAAACATTTTGATCATAAAAGATTGGCATTAAGTAAATCGATTAGAAACAACAAGTGGTTGATGACTTATGTTGATATTAGTAAACCACGTAAAATTATTGAATGCTTATTTTAAAATCGATTTCTATTTTGCATGAGCACTTGTATCCATTATTTCACACCTTCCGGTTTTTTCTGTGATTTTGATTCGAAAAATAATTCCTTTAATCTTTGAAAAATCATCGGTAGGGAATGGCCATTGCGGTGACAACTTCACCGTTTCACTGGCTATTTCCGGGAGCATGCGTGAAACTAATATTTGCAAGCCTTGATTTCTTTCATTCTCATTGAGTAGTTCTTCAAAAGTGCCCCAGGCAACCACAGATTTCCAGTTGGCCATGTTTTCCATTTCATCAATCTGGAAGCAGACTTTAGGATTCTTTCTCATCATCGAAATTTTCAGGCCTTCAAAAGTCCTGGCATAAACAAATTGCCCGTCGTAAGCATAGCTGATAGGCACCACATACGTTTTGCCATCTGCATGACAACCCAGTCTTCCGATGTAATTATCAGTAATTACTTTTTCAATCTGACCATTATTTAATTTTCCAAACATGATTTTTGATTTTTCCGGTAAAGATAATTTTGCAAACCAACGATGAAGATGAGCAGTGACAGAATGAAAGATGATATTGATCATTGTGATAAATCCATAAACATTAGAGATCAAAGAATTCGTTTCCATCATCAAAAATCCCAGTTATTTAAATAAATGCTTACTTAAAGACGGAAAAGACGTTTCTCCTTTTTAAAGTTTTCGGATTGCAAATGGTGCTAGCGTGATTTTTAGAATATTTTAATTTTGGCCCCGCCAACTTCAAAGGAAAATAAAAGAAGAAAAAAGCCGTGCACGATAAACATAATTCCAATAATGCCGACTATAGTGAGAGACGCGAGTACCGGTCGATAAAATATTACAATTCCAATGAACAAACTGAATAATCCTGCAATAAATGCGACAGGCCAGAACTTATATGCATCCCTTTTGAAAAATAGAGATTGAAAGATCCAGAATATTCCGGTGAGTATTGCATAAAAAGCAAAGACAAAGGGAAGGGTGATCGCGGTTAGTCCCAAATTAAAAAGTAAAATAATGGCCAAAATAATATCCAGCGATCCTTCTGCCAGTTGCCATTTCCAGCCCGGATGTATTTTTCTGTAAATAATCGAAAAGATGGTTTCTGTGATTCCCGAAATCAGCAAACAAGCTCCGCCATAAAAAATAAGCCCAAGCATACCACTTACAGGAAATTTGAAAATATATATTCCGAGAAAAATGAAAATGATTGCTTTTAAAGAGAGTAGCCACCAGCTTTTTGATGTTACCATAATTCGATTTTTAATTACTTGCCGTATCCCAAACAAATTTCTACTTATCTGGTAATATCAACAAAGGTATATTAGTTTGATAACTCAATTCTTTTGTATGCACGGTACCAAACAGTCTTTTAAAAAGATTGTTTGGATGAGCCACCATCGCTAAAACGTCGGTAGAATTCTCTTCAATAAATTGTCGAATGCCTTCCTCTTCATTTCTGTCATAGATGGCATGAAAGTGAGGATGAAGGTTTGCAAAACCCAACGCTTGTGTTCATCTTTCCAATTGTTCTTTCTGCACCAGGTGCACAATCTTTTTGTTGCACATTTAGAATGCAAACCGGTATGCCTACTTTTGCGCCAGCTTTATCAGGACATCATACCTTTCTGGTTCAATATCACGGTTAAAATATGAAGCAAAAGTTATTTTCTGAATGCGTTTGATGGAGCAAACGGAACCACATACTTTGCTGTATTAAGAGAAGATTTTGAAAAGTCAATCGGGACCAAAATATTTTTCATAAAAAATTTTTTGAGTAATAAATAATGAACACATAAAATTATTGCACATCCATTTCTTCAATGATGATGCAAGACATTTTAAAAAATGATTTTAAATAGATAATAATGCGGCTGATAACAAATCTAAATAGCTCTGAATCTTTCAAATGCTTCTCTTTCCAGCATTTCCCGATGATCGGGATGAGCAATATTGATTAAAGCTTTCGCCCGTTCACGCATATTTTTTCCATACAAAAATGCAACGCCATATTCGGTAACGATATAATGAGCATGAGCCCGTGTGGTAACCACTCCTGCTCCCTTTTTTAAAAATGAAACAATTTTAGAATCGCCCTTCGAAGTAGTGGAACTAAGCGCTAGAATTGGTTTCCCTCCTTCTGACAAAGCGGCGCCCCTGATAAAATCTACCTGCCCGCCAACGCCTGAATAATGATAAGTGCCAATAGAATCTGAACAAACCTGGCCGGTAATATCTACTTCGATAGCACTGTTGATGGCTGCAACTTTAGGATTGGTCCTGATTACTGCGGTGTCGTTTGTGTAATCGATGTTCATTACGAGCACCTCCGGATTGTCGTGAGAAAAGTTGTATAATTTTTTGCTGCCGAGCATAAAGCCTGTCACAATTTTGCCGCGACATCTTTTTTTATGTTGATTGGTAATTACTCCTTTTTCTACCAAAGGAAGAATTCCATCGGAAAACATTTCTGTGTGAACGCCTAATTCTTTATGCCCTGAAAGGCTGTCCAGAACTGCATCGGGAATGGCGCCGATGCCGGTTTGAATGGTAGAACCATTTTCAATTAAGTCGGCGCAAAACTTTCCGATCTTTTTAAAAACCGGCGAATCGCTTCCTCCCGAAACTACTTCGGGTAATATACTTTCTGTATAAACCAAAGCGTCAAAAGAATCAATATGAACCTGCCCATCGCCAAAGGTTCGTGGCATGTTCGGATTCACCTGTGCTATCACATATTTTGCTGTTTTAATAGCAGTAGAGGCGACATCAACCGAAACGCCCAGAGAACAAAATCCATGCTTGTCGGGAAGTGAAACATGCACCAAAGCTATATCCAACGGAATAATGCCTCTTTTAAATAAGTTTGGAATCTCACTTAAAAAAACGGGGATATAATCACCTCTGCCTTCATTTACTGCCTGTCTTACGTTGGCAGAAACAAATAAAGAATTGACGTGAAAATTGTTCTTGTATTTTGCATCTGCATAAAGTGCCGCACCCTGGCTGCTGATACTGATCAATTCAACATTTCTTAATTCATCTGCACGCTCAACCATTTTTTTCAATAAAAAATGAGGCGTGGCGGCCCCTCCATGAACAAATACTTTATCATTCGATTTGATAACTTTTACTGCTTCTTCTGCAGTTATATAACTGTGCATCTTCGTAAATTTCTGTTTTAAAGAATAAATCCGTTTCTAAAGTGTAAAAATAAATTTTTAAAAGTTTATGACATATGATACCCATCATTCGGTCCAATCTTTCACGATTGCCATTTGGCTTTATCCGTTAAGTATTTCTTAAATGACATAAATTTTAGCTTTGTATGAGCAGAATCATAATACTCATAAGCATTTCACGCTATTTTTGAATTCTTGAAAAGATTTTTTGCCATATCATTCCTTTTCATTTACCTGTTTTCGACAACGGAGTTATATCAGTTACTGAAAATGCCCTTGCTTGTTGAGCATTTCATAGAGCACAGGGAAGAAAATAAACACATCACTCTGTGGCAGTTTCTATATATTCATTATGCAATGGGCGATGTGAAAGACGCGGATTATGATAAGGATATGAAACTCCCTTTCAAAACGCATGATAATTGTGTAACGGCTATCTCAAATGTTTATCTGCCTTCGGTAAAAGTTTGTCTTGAAAAACCGGTGCAGTTTTTACAAAAGAAAAGATTTGCAACCAAAGCCGCGTTCTTATGTACCTCCTTTCCTTCCAACATCTGGCAGCCTCCAAGGATTTGCTGATTACATTTTCGAAGTATTTGTTTGTTTACTGCATTGAACAGTAATCCTATCACCTTTTCATTTTAAATTATCAGCAATAAATAATCTATATTATTTGCTGCTGAATCATTATGGCACAAGCGTAGCATTGATTGGCAGTGCAATATTGCTTTGTAGCATTAATTAAAAGAAAAAATGCGTTGGTGAAACCGCAAATATTCTTGCCAGGCGCGGCAGAAAAGTACAACCGATTTTCAACCCCGAAAATAATATCTTATTATGCTCAATAAAATCATAGCGTTCTCTATAAAAAATAAACTAATTGTCGGGCTGTTTATTCTTGGCCTGATTGGTTACGGCAGTTATCAATTTACGCAATTGCCCATTGATGCGGTTCCTGATATTACAGACAACCAGGTTCAGGTAATTACCATCGCGCCATCTTTTGGTGCTACCGATATAGAAAGGCTCGTTACTTTTCCGATAGAACAGGCCAATTACAATATACCGGGTATGAAGCAAATCCGCAGCTTTTCCAGGTTTGGATTGTCTCTCGTAACGATTGTTTTTGATGACAAAACCGATGTGTATTGGGCCAGGCAACAGGTATCGGAGCGGCTGCAGCAAGTGCAATCTCAA
>JBQCFO010000126.1:0-10003 GCA_051959055.1 Ginsengibacter sp.
TTGTTAAGATATTTTTGTTCTATGATTTGAAGGCAAATTATTAACGTCTAAGTATCATCAGTAGAAGTTAAATCGCAGACTTTATGGTTAAAAAAAAACTTCCGGAAGGGAGCTGGGAGATTATTGCCCAATGTCCTGGAAACCTAAATAAATTTTTCATTTATCAAAACAAATAAAACAAAAATCATGCAATCAACAATCAGATCACTAAATTTAGTAGCATTAATAATGGGCCTTATGTTAAGTTCTGTTATTTCATTTTCTCAGTCAAACAAATTCAGTGTTTCAATCAACTCCCTGACCACAAATTTCAATTATGGTAACTCGAACGGCTCCTTGGAACCGTATAAAAAGAACTTTAAAGGATTACAGGCTGGCTTCTCCTTTCAGGCCGGGATATCTCCCGTGTTCTCAATCATTCCTGAACTCTATTTTGCTATGAAAGGTGGTACACTTAAGGAAAATAATCCGCTTACAGGTGGCAAATCAACCTTAAGAGTGAATAGTTTAGAACTGCCAGTTTTAGCCCGTCTTCACTGCAATAAATTATATCTCAATGCGGGCCCGTATATCGGTTATAATGTGGGCGGGCGCCTGAAAACCGATGCTACAAATACATCTGCTGAAACAATAACAAAGCTTTCCTTCGGCAACGCTTCTGCTGCCTTTAAATGTTGGGATTTTGGCTTTCAGGCTGGTGCTGGTTATGGCTTCAATCTGAAGCAATCGATACTCACGTTAGATGTTCGTTACGGGTATGGCTTGATAAATATCTCACAGGATATTGAACGGTATAACAGGATGCTTAACATCGGCGTGCGAGTGTCTAAGCCAGGAAAAAAGGCAACAATAAAGCAGTAATTGGTTGATACTAAACACATCTCCAATCCAAAATGCTAACTAGTTCATCAGTAATCATTAATTAAAAAAATAAGTATGAAAATCGTAATTGTTGGTGCCTCAGGCACTATGGGCACGTATTTGTCCAAAGCATTTGAAAAAGAGCATGAAGTAGTTCGTGCAGACAGAAGTGGTCCAGAGGTACAGGTCGATATCACATCACCACAAGCAATCGAAAAAATGTACAAAGAAATAGGGTCTTTTGATGCTTTGATTTGTACAGCGGGTCCCACTTATGTAGGCCCATGGAAAAATCTTAATGAAGAAACATTCCGAATCGGCGTGGAAGGGAAAATGATGGGGCAAATCAATCTGGTATTGATAGGACAGCATTACATCAATCCTAAAGGGTCGTTTACATTAATTACAGGTGCTTTAACTCACGAACCTCAAAAGAACTTTGCCAATGCTTCGGCGGCTAATTCTGCAGTTGAGGGATTTGTGCGGGCAGCGGCAATAGAGTTTGAAAACGGTATTCGGATTAATGCTGTAAGTCCTACCGTAATCGAAAACTCACCTCAATACTTTCCATTCTTTCCCGGTGAAATGCCGGTAACAATGAAGCAGCTTGAGTTTGGCTTTCGAAAAAGTGTCTTTGGTGCAAATACGGGACAAGTTATTAAGCCTTTTTAATCCTGATAAAAATTCCTTTTACGGGTCGCCGCCGGGTTAGGTGGCGACCCTTCAGAGCTTAGTTCATATGAAAAATGCAATTGTAACCTTCGGATTTATTCTAACTTCAGCAAGTTGCTTCAGCCCGTTCATTTCTAAAACTGCTTTTGAAAAACTGAAATACAATCCAATAAATAATCAAATACGCGTTTCTTTTGGTGGAGAAATAAGGGAATAACTGACGCTTCAGAATTTTTTTCAGGCAAGTACGTAAAGCAAACAGGTGCAGGCAAAAACATTACTTACACATCTTACAAGGCGAGCTTTAAATTTTAGTAAAAGAAGAACATACCTCCCCGCGCCTCAAATCATGGCATCCGTTATGGTGGCATCTTAGGTTTTTTTTCTGAATCAGCGGTGCACGCCTGCACTGCCACTTTAGGTGTTGCCCAATATTCTGAAACCATTGAGAATTGTATTTTACAACTTTTGTATTGGCAAATAACAAAAAGTATCCAGGGCTGATAAAAGTAAAACTCCTTGCCACTATTCGTTTTGGTAAGCAAAATTGCTTTCAACCGCGAGGGAACAAATCTGCCTTATTTGTTTATCTGCTGTACACCTTTTCTACTTTCTTCGATGAATGTTCCAACCAATAGAAATTTATCCATTATCTTGCAGCAATTTTTTTAACGTTTCAATCTGCAAAAACGCATGCTTCCTAAGTTCAAAAGAATCCTTCTCAAACTTTCCGGTGAATCTTTAATGGGTGAGAAAAATTTTGGCCTTGATTCGCAGGTGCTTTCACAATATGCACAGGATATTAAGTTAATCACCGAGCTTGGAGTACAGGTTGCCATTGTGATTGGTGGCGGTAATATTTATCGTGGAATGAATGAAGCGGAAACCGGCATTGAAAGAGCCCAGGGTGATTATATGGGAATGCTTGCAACCGTAATTAATGGAATGGCATTGCAAAGTGCATTGGAAAAAGCAGGGGTTTATACCAGGTTGCAAAGCGCCATCAAAATGGAGCAGATTGCAGAACCATACATCCGCAGAAGAGCCATCAGGCATCTGGAAAAAGGAAGAGTGGTTATCTTTGGTGCAGGCACCGGCAATCCTTATTTTACTACCGACACAGCTGGTTCATTAAGGGCAATTGAAATTGGCGCCGATGCTATTCTAAAAGGAACCCGTGTTGATGGTATTTACAACACAGATCCTGAAAAAGATAAAACTGCTAAAAGGTTTGAAACGATTACATTTAATGAATGCATCAGCGGCAATTTAAAAGTAATGGATATGACTGCCTTTACCTTGTGCATGGAAAATCAACTACCGATTATTGTTTTTGATATGGATACACCCGGCACTTTATTGCGGGTTGTTACCGGAGAAAAAGTCGGTACTTTGGTAACCGGATAATTTTTATTAATTTACGCCCGCTTATTTACTAAATTATCCATTCCGGCTTATAAAAGCCGGAGAAACTATCCTTTGAAAAAGAGCCACAAATAATCCCCGGATTTAAAATATTGTGTAAACCTTTTTTTAATATATCACCCTATGTGGATTTGGTGGATCATATCCCTCATTGTTTTAATTGCCTGCTTTATTTTTGCTTATAAAGCCATTGTAAGCAGCTTCGATTTTTTGCCTGCTGATAAAAGAAGCATTTTCTTTTTCAAAAGAGATATTCCCATCGAAAACAACAGTTCCGGCGGTACCGAGGCTTTTTGGGATCTGAAAAACCAATTGCAAAAGGTAGAAGAAAATTCTACGTTTTATGAACTTCAATTTTCAAAATTGCAGGAAAGATTAAAGGCACTCGAAGCACAATTGGAAAACCAGTCACCAGCGGAAATCACAACGAAAAAAGAAGATGATGAAGATTGGAAAGAGCTGTATTATGAGGAAAATGAAGCGAAAGAAAAATTAGAAAACGAACTGGATGTAACCAGACAAAAACTGGAAGACCTTGAAAATAAATTAAATTCCATTGACGAAAATAGCAGCAAATGGAGCAGCTTGCAAAGTGATTATGATGCAAGATTAAATGATTTGCAATCCATGCAAAATAACATAGGGCTTTTGCAACGTCAGTTAGAAGCTGCAGCAGCACGGGAAAAGGAATTGGAACTTTCGCTGCTTACAGAAATCAAAGCAAAAAAGCAATACGTTCAACTCGATAGCAAATATGCACACGTGAAAAGTGAAAATGAGGATCTCAGAAGGCAAATTGTGAATATGAAACGTAAAGAAAATGAAATGGAAAGCAGTATATCGCGGTTAAAACAATTGGAAAGCCGTCTTGCAATTTATGAAGAAGAAAAATCCAGGATGATTGCTGGGCTCGAACAAATGGTGAATCAGAATAAGATACTTTCTGCAAAAAAAAATTCTGACTAAATATCAAAAAAATTTCCGGTATATTTACTTGGAAATTCATCCGTAGTTATGAAAGTTAAATGACCAGCCGAACCCCTGGATTCAATTATTAACTTTAAAACTTACAATCATGAATTTTCAAACAATGAGTAAACAAAGAAAATTTGTTTTAATCTCCGCTGCTATTGGTTTTATTTCAATGTTTTTACCCTGGGTCTCAATTTCCATTTTAGGTTATTCACAAAGCGTAAACGGGATGCATGATAAAGGCATCGTAGTATTTATCGGTTTTGTTGCTGTTGGCCTCATTGCCTGGTTAGGCGATCAAACAAAGAATTTGGATAAAACGATGTGGACTGTTACGCTCCTGGCAGGTGCAGTCGCTTTACTATTAACAATTTGGTTTTATTCTGAGGCCACCAGTTCCATTATGGGATCTTCTTTAGTTGGTTTCGGTGTTTACATCGCTGCCATCGCTTCTATTGGTATTCTGGCTTCTGCGTATCTGTTCAAATCACCAGGCGATAATTTAAAAGATGGATTTAATAGTATGAAAAGAAATATTGAAAATAAACTTGGGAGTGCCGGATCTGTATCGACAAACACACAATCATCTTCAGCACCTTCTGAACCGCCTTCTACTGCAGTTACTGATGATGAAACGGTTACACCGGTTCTTTAGCATCTTTTATACCGGATTACTTTCATTTATTCCGATTATTGGCTGGCTGTTAATGATAGTCCGATGGCTCTATCCGATTTATCTTTTTTACATCGGCTTTGAACCTTTAAAGAAAACCCCGAAAGATAAAAAGGATCGTTGCATTTATTGTAATGATTTCAGTCCTGTTTATTAGCTCAGCTATTTTGATGGCAATATTTGGATGATTGATTGGCTATGGCCTTGGGTATGGACGTTTCAATCGTTTTGGTATATGACCTTTATTATCTGGATTTAGGATATAAAAAACATTCTTTATCCGGGTGTTTTTTTATTTGCAAAACCAAATTAATAACTGTTCATTAAATTTGTTGATAAAAATATGCCAGAAGTAAATTCAATTTCAAACATGCGAAGAGTTTATCAATTACAATCACTTTTAGAAAAAGATGTAAATCCTGATCCCATCAAACAATTTGAAAACTGGTGGATGCATGCAATTGAAGTAAAAGTTGAAGAACCAAATGCAATGACTCTTGCTACTTGCAATGCTTTTGGAAAGCCTTCGGCGAGAATTGTTTTGTTAAAAGAAATAAAGAAAAACGGGTTTGTTTTTTTTACAAATTATGAAAGCAGGAAAGCAAAGGAAATTGAAGAGAATGGATTTGCTGCGCTTGTTTTTTTTTGGAAAGAATTAGAAAGGCAAATCAGAATAGAGGGTTTGATAAAAAAAATAAGTCATAAAGAAAGCGATGATTATTTTTCTGTACGCCCAAGAGAAAGCCAGATAGGAGCGTGGAGTTCACCTCAAAGTTCCATTATCGAAAATCGAGAATATTTGCAAAAAAATGTAGAGAAATACAATGAACGATTTCGATCAGGAAAAGTGCCACGTCCGGATTTTTGGGGGGGATACATTTTAGAACCAACGGTTATTGAATTCTGGCAGGGCAGGCCGGGACGGCTTCATGACAGACTCTGTTATTCTCTAAGCAAAAGTAGCGAGTGGATGATAACGCGGCTGGCCCCATAAGAACTTTTGGAAAGTTGTAAGCTTTCCAAAAAGTTATGAGGTACAGTAAAGAAAGAAATATCCTTGATTTTAAATTTTGGTTATCAGTTTAATTTTTACAGCTTAACCTTCTTTTTTCTCTTTGTCTTTTTCAGAAGTCACTTTTGAATTTTTTGTTACAGGCCTTGACTTGCCAAAAGAGCCCATAAATATTTTACCTTTTTTTGTTTTTTTATCGCCGCGTCCCATTGAAATTTATTTTTTTTGTATGAATAATTAATAATAAAAAAGCAAGATACAATATTGCATCTTGCTTTTTAAAACTTTTACGAAAATCAGATTTTCGATGACAGTTCTTTACCTGCTTTAAATTTAGCTACTTTCTTAGCTTTAATCTTAATAACAGCGCCAGTCTGAGGATTGCGGCCATTGCGGGCAGCCCTTTTGCTAACAGAGAAAGTTCCGAAACCAACAAGAGTAACTTTTCCGCTGCCTTTTAAGGTTTTGGTTACTGCTGTGGTAAAAGAATCTAAAGCAGCGTTAGCCTGGGTTTTTGTAATTCCTGCGTCATCGGCCATCTTGGCGATTAGTTCAGCTTTGTTCATAATATTTTATTTGATTTTTTAAACAGCGACAAATATAGAAGGTTTTTCAATGTAATAAAATTTTTGAAAGAATTTTTTTTCCACCAGATGTGTATGAAATCCGCAATTGGCAAGGTTTACAGCGTGCAAAGAGAAAATTTACTAAAAGGCTTTTGAGGTGTTATTATTTTGAAATCGGGTAGTAGCGGGGGTTATACTGAAATACAAGTACAAACTATGCTTATAATGGCCTTTGGATTGAAAGTAGTTTTACTATCAAAATGCTGTTCAAAAAACTAAAAATTCTACCGGATATTTTGAAGAAGTGTGCGGAAGGAAATCACATGGTCACTCCATTTGGCCATACTTTTTTGTTTCATTTGCGTTGCAAAATTTTGGACATAATTATCGTAATCATTTTTTGAATTTGCATAAAACTGGATGACAAAAGTTTTGCCATCTTCTTCCTCATGCTCTAATAACTCGTAAAACCGGTGATCATAAAAACAACCGGAAGCCATCATTTCAGGAATGTGAATTTCTTTCTGCCATTCCATCCAGCGGTTTACGCTTTCATGATCTACTTTAAATGTGATGTTATAAATGAACATAGCTATAATTTTATTTCAAGATAAACGGGACAGTGGTCGCTGTGTTTCACTTCCGGAAAAATAGCAACCTTCTGAATATGGCCGGCAAGTATGTCGCTAACATTGATGTAATCAATCCGCCAACCTTTATTTTGCAAACGTGTCTGAGGCCTTAACTGGTGCCACCATGAATATTGATGGGGTTCATTATTCAAATATCTGAAACTATCCACAAAACCATTTGCTAAAAATTTATCGAACCATGCGCGTTCTTCCGGTAAAAAACCAGTTGTCTTTTTATTGGATGCAGGATTGTGAATATCAATTTCTTTATGGGCAATATTATAATCGCCGCAAACTATTAATTTAGGCCGGGTCTTTTTTAATTCATTCAAATAATCCATGAATTCATCCAGCCAAATATATTTATAAGATTGACGATGTTCGCCGCTGGTACCTGATGGAAAATAAACAGAGATTAAAGTGATGTCGCCAAAATCAGCGCGCAAAACCCTTCCTTCAAAGTCGCTTTGTTCCTTTCCGTGACCATATTCAACATTATCAGGTTCTAATTTTGAGAGAATGGACACACCGCTGTAACCCTTTTTTTGTGCTGAAAAAAAATAAGGACGGTATCCAGCTGATTCAATGCCAACACGGTCTATATCGGATTCGTTTGCTTTTATTTCCTGCAGGCAAATGATATCAGCAGGGTTGGTTTTGAGCCAGTCGACAAAACCTTTTTTAATGGCGGCCCTGATTCCGTTTACGTTGTATGAAATGATACGAAGATTATCGTTCATTCGTTAATTCATTTATTGGTTAATTATAATACGTTACGTGACAGATACCGTCCTGATATTTAGAACTTGTATCCTTAATAATCCAACTGAGGCCTTAACCATTTTTCCACTTCTTCTACAGACATGTTTTTTCTTTTTGCATAATCCTCCACCTGGTCTTTAGCGATTTTTCCAATCCCAAAATATTTGCTTTCCGGATTGGCAAAATACCAGCCACAAACCGAAGGCGCCGGATACATTGCTAACGACTCTGTCAAAGTTATGCCGGCATTTTTTGTAGCGTCCAACAATTCAAAAAGTTTGTATTTTTCTGTATGATCAGGACAAGCAGGATATCCTGGTGCAGGCCTGATTCCTTCATACTTTTCTTCGACCAATTCTTTGCTACTCAAATTTTCATCTTTTGCATAACCCCAAAATTCTTTCCTGGTTCGCTCGTGCAACAACTCTGCAAAAGCCTCTGCCAGCCTGTCTGCCAGCGCTTGCAGCATGATTTTACTATAGTCATCCAGGTCTTTAATAAATCTTTCAATGTGCGGTTCCAACCCGTGCATGGAAACTGCAAAGGCGCCGATATAATCTGTCTTGTTTGACTCTGAATTTGGTTTTATAAAATCAGCCAAAGACATATTAGGCTGTCCTGGTGCTTTTTTTATTTGCTGACGCAAAAACTCCAAATTGAAATTTTTTCCATCCGTATTTTTCACTTCAACAGTATCATCGGAGATTAAATTGGCTTCACAAAATCCCACAACGCCTCTTGCAGTAAGCCATTTTTCTTTGATTAATTTTTTCAAAAAGGCCTGTGCTTCTTCATATAATTTTGTGGCGGCAGCACCAATTTTTTCATCAGATAATATCTGCGGAAATTTTCCATGCATTTCCCATGCAATGAAAAAAGGTTGCCAATCCAAATATTTATAAATCTCATTAAGGTCATAATCCTCAAAAACTTTGACGCCGGTGAACGTTGGCTTTACAGGAGTAAAATTTTCCCAATCAATTGGAAATTTATTTTTTTGCACCTGCTCAAACGGTAATAAAACTTTTGCCGATTTTTTATTTCCAAAATCATTTTTTAATTTTTCATACTCATTTTTTATTCCGGATAAAAATTCATTCTTCGTTTCTTTATTCAATAAATTTCCCGCAACCGTTACGCTTCTTGATGCATCCAATACATGGATAACGCCATTATCATATTCCTGCGCAATTCTTACAGCTGTATGCAGCCGCGAAGTAGTAGCGCCGCCAATTAATAAAGGAATTTCAAAATTATTGCGCTTCATTTCCTTTGCCACATGAACCATTTCATCCAGTGAAGGAGTGATTAGCCCGCTTAAACCAATCATCGCAACATTTTTTTCCTTTGCTGTTTGAAGAATTTTTTCTGCCGGAACCATCACTCCCAGGTCAATCACTTCATAACCATTGCAGCCAAGCACCACACCAACAATGTTTTTTCCAATATCATGTACATCGCCTTTTACCGTTGCCATTAAAATCTTTGCAGGTCCTTCGCCTTCAATATTTAAAATTCCCGCTTCAATATTCGCCTGCTTTGTTTTTTCTTTTTCCGCTTCGATAAATGGAAATAAATAATTGACGCTTTTTTTCATCACGCGCGCGCTCTTCACTACCTGCGGCAAAAACATTTTTCCACTTCCAAACAAATCTCCTACCACGTTCATCCCGTCCATCAAGGGGCCTTCAATCACATCAAGCGGTTTTGGAAATTGAAGCCGCGCTTCTTCTGTGTCCTGTTCGATGTAGTCTGTAATTCCATTTACGAGCGAATGGGTCAGCCGGCTTTGCACATCACCATCTCGCCAGCTTTCATCTTTCACATTTGTCTTGCCTTTTGATTTTACGCTCTCGGCAAATGAGAGCAATTTATCTGTCGCATCCGGTTTTCTGTTTAACACCACATCTTCAACAAGTTCTTTTAGTTGTGGTTCTATATTTTCATAAATCTCAAGCTGGCCTGCATTTACGATGCCCATATCCATGCCCGCTTTGATTGCATGATATAAAAAAACAGCGTGCATCGCTTCTCTAACCGTGTCATTTCCACGAAAAGAAAATGAAACATTACTTACACCTCCGCTCACTTTTGCAAGCGGCATCAGTTTTTTTATTTGCCTTGTCGCTTCAATAAAATCAACTCCATAATTGCTGTGTTCTTCAATGCCCGTTGCGATGGGAAAAATATTCGGGTCGAAGATGATGTCCTGTGCAGGATAACCGGCTTTTTCGGTAAGAATTTTATAAGCACGTTGACAAATATCCACTCTTCGTTTCAGCGTGTCCGCCTGACCTGTTTCGTCAAAAGCCATCACCACCACTGCTGCTCCGAAACTTTTGCAAATAAAGGCTTCGCGAAGAAATTTTTCTTCCCCTTCTTTCAGGGAAATGGAATTAACGATGCATTTTCCCTGCACACATTTTAA
>JBQCFO010000127.1:0-3222 GCA_051959055.1 Ginsengibacter sp.
CAATGATTATCAAAGGGTTGCAGTTTTGCAGCCCTTTTTCATTTAATAATTTCACCCACAATTTCACCAACAAATTTCAAAAAACATATTGGCTTTATGCGACTTTAGCAGGCATATTTCATTTGCCTTTATCTGACCGTCTTTGAACTGAAAATGTTTTCTTAGCAAGCTAATTGTTTGCTATTTTAGTTTAATTCATTAATGTCTTTTTCCTGCACAGATTTACGATGCTTGATGATAAAATTTAGACGGGCAATTTTTGTCCCGGTTTCACCGGTTAAAAAACATAAAAAAACAGCTCCAATTTCAGCCAATTCTATTTCCGCCGGCCGGATTCATATTTTAATAAATCTTTTCTTTCCAAATATTTGTTTTCAAGCTGCAAAGCAGCTCTAAAGTTTTCTTCGGATATCGAATAGACTGGCTGATCTTTCCAGTGCGATATAATTCATAAAGTTTTTGAGTGTAAGAATTGTCGGTTAAATACATGATCTCTTCCGAAAAATAAGTAACCCCATTGGAAACTTTGACAAGTTTAAACGCCGTTGCTTTATGCATTGATATTATTATTTCCCGGGAATGCTTTTCTACTACAAACCGGGGAAATCAAAAAGATTCATCCAACAAAACTGATTTTTAAAACGCATTATGTATTCAACATTGCACAAACTGAAGGAATTGATTTTCCCCAGATTCAGCTTTGTACAGAACAATACTTTTAAATAGGAGGTAAGAGGGCTAGCTTCTTCTCAGTATAAGTAAAGGGGATAAGCTTCTCAAAAAACAGTAGATTTGAATATTTAAATTTTTAATATGCGTCGACTCTTTAATTATATCAATCAATATGCTTCGATTTTAATTCCCGAGGAAGGTTTTGAAGACTTTATTAGCCATTTTGTTCAGAAAAGGGTAAGAAAAAAACAATATCTACTACAGGAGGGCGAAATATGTAAACATATGGCCTTTATCGCTAAAGGAGCCATGCGCAAATATTATTTGGATGAAAGCGGAATTGAGCGTATCGTTGATTTATATATAGAGGATTGGTGGGCAGGTGACCGCGAAAGTTTTGTTACCAGTAAACCTAGCGTGTATAATATCGATGCGTGGGAAGATTGTGAATTATTCCTCCTTTCCAGGGATAATGCCTTGAAATTGGTTGATGAATGTCCTGCCTTTAACGAGTTTGTAAGGAAACTTGATGAAAATAATAATATTGCAACACAAAAACGAATAACCTCTTATATTAGTTCTATTTCGGAAAAACGCTATGCAGACTTCGTTGACCAACATCCATATTTTATCCAACGATTTCCCCAACACCTAATTGCATCTTATCTTGGTATGACAAAAGACACACTAAGCCGGATACGTAAAAAAGCGTAATTCGAAAACTCTATGACGAAACTATCAGCAATGGCTGCATAAAAAATCTCTAAATTGAAATTGAACTTAAAGCATTAGTGACCACAAGAAATGACAAGATAAGCATTATGCCTGCTGTCAGCGATTTTGTTGTCTTCTTACCTTTTACGATTATTTTTGTTAAGGACTAATAGAATGAGCCCGATAGACGATCGGGCTCATTTATAAAATCTAATGTTTTTTTCTAAAACTTTGCAGCAGTCTAAATGATTACTTTCTTATTACAGTTTACCTTTTCTATGATATGCCATGAGTCATTTGTGATGCTTTTGTAATTTTCAGACAGCAGTTCTTTTAGACTAAAAGGCCCTCCATTCCATAAGCAGTTAACGTTTTTGCATATTCAACTTGTACCGCATCATTTGCTGCTTTGACAAATGGTCCCGTCGTTGGATCAACGACCGTTCTCAATGGTCTTTGTCCTTTAGGTAGATTGATGAGGTTGACCACCGCATCGGCAACATCCTGCGGATTAGGGTTTGCAGTTTTAAACAATTGACCAATGGCATTTATCATTTTTCCCGGGTAATCAGCTATTGCCTTGTAGTCAGTATTTACGGAAGTATCAGATGCAGCTCTGGCTTTTAGTGACATTTCGGTAGGAAAAGCTCCTGGTTGCAAAATGGCCACGTCAACTCCTAAAGGTCTAACCTCATAATGCAAACCTTCGCTCAGTCCTTCCAAACCAAATTTTGAAGCTCCGTAAACTGCGGAAAAAGGAAATGAGAACGTTCCGAAACCACTGGTTACGTTGATAATTAATCCTTCGGCTTGTTTTCTCATCGTTGGCAATGCCAACTTCATCAATCTCCATGGGGCGATAATGTTCACATCAAACATTTCCTGAACATCTGCGACAGAATAGCTTTCCGCCACTCCCGTCATACCAGTTCCTGCGTTGTTTACTAAAACATCGATGGTGCCTTCTTTCGACAGAATAGTGTCAAAAGCATTTTTCACGCTATTTTCATCAGTCAGGCTAACGTCCAGAACTGTTACATTTTCTACCTGTGCCAGGGCTTTTGCTTTCTCAGCATTCTTTCCATTGGTGTCCCGCATGGCAGCATAAACTTTGTGTCCTAAAGCAGCGACACTATGTGCTGTAAGCCATCCGAATCCACTATTTGTTCCTGTAATTAATACTACTTTCTTGCTCATTACTTATTGTTTAAATTAATAATGATACAAAGTTCCGCGTTTAAAAAACCAATCCATTTACCATTTGGTAAAAAGCGATGCTAACGAATTTTTTTTCGTATTCTACTTAAAGATTGCTGTGTAATTCCCAGATAAGATGCAACATAAGAAAGTGGAACACGATTGACAAGATTTGGAAATTCTTCCATGAAAGATAAGTAACGGGTGGTGGCATCTTCAGATACCAGAGGACTTCTTTTTTCTATCGAATTGATCAAACATTTTTTTTCTATCTTGGCTGATATGTCATGCCAATCAAGTATCGTATTTGAAATTTCATCCCAATCTTTTTTTGAAAAGGTGAGCAGCTTACAATCGGTAACTGCCTGCACATATTCGGAAGCCACCACCTGTGCTTCAAACTTTTGATAGTCCGCAACAAAACTGTTTTCGTAAATAAAGTAATGGGTGATTTCTTCGCCTTTATTGTCGTAATAGCAAAAACGGAATATTCCCTCAAGAACAAAACCAACGTATCTCGGTATTTTTCCAGCTTCGGAAAGATATTCGTTTTTAAGAAGTTCAAGCGTTTTCGCTTTGCTAACAATGAGGTCGGTTTGCTGTTTGTTTAAATCACCAAACTGTAGAACGTAATCAATA
>JBQCFO010000128.1:0-4714 GCA_051959055.1 Ginsengibacter sp.
ATAGTTACAACCTGAAAGGCTTTAAGAAAATAGAAAAGAAATCATCATTCAGTAAACGAACAAATAACTCGTATTTCTGTTTTTGTTTACTTTAAAATCAAACTGATAAATACAGTTAGCATTTCACTGCTGTATTTATCAATTTTGTTTCTCACCTAATCGGTTAATTCCCTACTTGTCAAATAAGACATTTCCGTAACTTCCTGCTCCGAATAGGCTTCGGTTCCATGCTCATGTAAGTCAATACCAATAATTTCGCCCTCTTCTTCTACTCTTAAATTCCATGGATGTGGCAATTGTTTCACAACCCACATCAATACGAATGCAACAATAAAGGTTGCTATGGTAATAGTTGCGCTTCCTATTAATTGGGCTTTAAATACACTTGCACCGCCGCCATACAAAAGTCCAGCTACCGGTGAAGAATTATCCGGACCCGTTGGCCCGGTCGCCCCAAATTGGCCCGTTGCAAAAAGCCCTAAAGACAAGGTGCCCCAAATGCCAGCGAGTCCATGCACGGAAACTGCTCCAATCGGATCATCAATCCTAAGCCACTCAAATAAATTAACGCTGAGGAATACAACCACACCTGCAACGGCACCTAAAGTTATGGCTCCAAAAGGAGATACCCAATAACATGGACAGGTGATAGCTACAAGACCTGCAAGTAATCCATTTATCGTAAAGCCAAGATCAAATTTTCCTTTGGTTTCTCCAAACCATAGTGCAAATAACATGGCTGTAATACCGCCACCACATGCTGCGAGGGTTGTATTTGCTGCTACCCTGCCAATCCCTTGCATATCCACCGCTGAAAGGGTGCTTCCGGGATTAAAACCATACCAGCCAAACCAAAGGATAAAGCCACCAATGGCAGCAACAGTAAGGTTATGAGGCGCAGGCATTCCTCCCCCATCTCTTTTAAAAACCCGTCCCAACCGCGGCCCCAAAACAATGGCGCCCGCAAGAGAAGCGATTCCGCCGATTGTATGAACCACTGACGAACCGGCAAAATCCCTGAAACCCTGTCCCAGGGAAGCAAATAAATGACCAGGTGTGCCCATTAATGCTAAAAATCCGTCAGGCCCCCACGCCCAATGACCAATGACAGGATAAATAAACCCCGTAATGCCAATACTATAAAGAATATCTCCTCTAAAGCCTGTGCGGCCAATCATAGCTCCTGAAACAATTGTTGAGCAGGTGTCGGCAAATGCATACTGAAATATCCAATGGGCAAGAATGGGAATTCCTGTTGTCATATAAGTAGCAGGCGCGCCCATTAAGAAAAACCAATGGTACCCTATAAAACCATTTCCACTACTAAACATAAATGCATAACCAATAGCCCAAAAAAGAATTCCACAAAGACAAGTATCAAAAATGCATTCAATCAATACATTTACAGTTTCTCTTTTTCTGGCAAAACCAGCTTCCAGCATGACAAATCCTGCTTGCATACCAAATACTAAAAAGGCTGCAATCAGAGTCCAGATGGTGTTTGCCGTATTCATTAATATAGTTTCGTGCGGGGTAAAAGTATCCTGGGCAGAAGCGGAAGTTGCCATCATAGCAGGCAGCAATTTCATGGCGATGATTACCAAAAGAATGCCCACGATTTTACCCATGAAAATAGTCAGTCCAAGACGCCATTTTTCTGAGTTTGTTAATCGCACCATTGATGGTGAATTTTCTGAATTTCTGTTCTTCAGATGATCAACTAGTTTTTTTACTAACATTTTTCTGAATTTTAAAAATTAAAAAATAATATGGCGGATTAAAATTTATAAACTGCTGCGACAATAAAACTTGCATCACTTTTAGTGTGCGCTCCTGAATGTTTTACGAAAAGTGGTATGCTTGCGTTATCCAGCCGGAATTCAGGAATGAATGTGAGGCCCTCAACTTTAAAATTTGCTGATAAAGTATTTGAAAAAACATTTCCGCCGGTAATCTGTGTTGCGTAGAGATTTAATTGTTTATCATCGTTAAAATATTCGGATCGGAGCGTTAAACCAAACCATTTTTCAGGATCATAATTAAAGTATAATGCAGATCCCCACCATGTTTTCGTTCCGATGTTTTTTACGCCATCCCATAGTTTCACATTGGCAAGAATAGCGTTGTAAACCATATTGAATTTAGAAGTAATCTTATCTGTTATAATAAGATTGCTGATGTAAGATTTCGAAGAATCAGGAGCTTGTCCGCCGACGTAATTGAGAAGTAATTGTAAATTTTCATTTGGAGTATAAGTAAACTGAGCAAGCAAAAATTTCTTATTAATCTGCCCATCAGGAGGAATCCGGTAATCTGTCGCATTTGCAAGGCCCAGCATAAAAGCAGTTTTTTTACCAGTAATAAAATCTGCTCTGAATCCTGTATGAGAAAAAGGTCCGAACGTAAAATAGTAACTCATGCTATAATTCCGGTTGGCGAAGGCATCGGCCAATTCATAATTCAAATGCGTAGCCCAGCTTCCGGCTGTTAGCTTTAGCCATGAGTTGGGTGAATAAGAAATGTACAACTGCTTTATAGCCTGTGAAATTCCATGATCATTATAGGCAAATTCTTCTTCCCGCGGGCCAAAGCCCAAGTCTGCAACCATGTCTGTTTTTTTGGTTTGCAACTCAAATTTCACATTGGCCATTCCTAATGCAAATGAATTTTGCGTTTTAGTAAAACTTGTAAAACTGTTGTATGGTTTTGCAGTTGGATCATTAAAATCATACCTGTAATAAACATCCAAAGCGCCCGTTATTGCAAGTGAGGGCTTTGGAGCTGTCGTATCAGTAACAGGTTTTGATAATTTTGCGGAATCTGTTTGTGCTTGAGTAGAAGTAAAAGCAAAAAATAGCAGCGTTCCTAAGAAAATTTTTCTTAACATTGTCATAGAATTAAAGTTAAAAATGGAAAGGGCATAGCTTATTAACTTTTCTCAGAAGTTAATTTTCCCGCTATTCCCTTTTCTGTTATATTAAATGAACCATTCGGTGTGTTTCGTTATTTAACCAGTAAATATTTTTCATTTGAATCGTTCCTGTTTTCATCCTGATCAGGAATCCGAATCCATTTCGTTTACTAATATTCTACTATGCAACTCACTTGTTACTGGAGAATCCAATCCAACTTCCTCTTCAATTAAGGAACCTTGCTGCCTTACTAATAAAGTGCCTTGCAAATACTTTTCATCATGTTGTGAAGCATCTAATCCCATTTCTTCATCAGCTTCGCTTACTCTCATGGGCATCACACAATTGATAAATTTGAAAATGGCATAGGAAGCAGAAAAGCTATAAGCAACTACAATCCCCAATCCTTTCAATTGTGTAAAAAAGAAGACAGGATTTCCATAAAACAATCCGTCATTTCCGGTTGCGTTTATGGTTTTTGTTGCAAAAATTCCGGTCATAATCATTCCAACAATTCCGCCGATTCCATGACAGGGAAAAACATCAAGCGTATCGTCCAGCCTCGATTTAGAGCGATAATATACCGCTACGTTAGAAATAATAGCAGCTACAACGCCAATAAATATACTTTGAGGAACGGCAACAAAACCAGCAGCTGGTGTAATAGCAACCAGGCCTACAACTGCACCAATACAAAAACCAAGAACTGATGGCTTTTTGCCTTTTAAAACATCAAAAAACATCCATGATAAACCTGCGGCAGCAGCGGCAGTATTGGTACTTGCAAATGCTGAAACTGCCAATGAATTTGCTGCCAAAGCAGAGCCGGCATTAAAACCAAACCATCCAAACCAAAGCAATCCAGTTCCGATCAAAACATAAGGAATGTTAGCGGGTGGAATTTCTTTATGTTCACGGTGAACTTTTCTTCTTTTTAAAACCAACGCTCCGGCGAGCGCAGCGCATCCGGCAGAAATATGAACTACGGTACCACCAGCAAAATCGAGAATGCCCATTTTGAATAAAAAACCTTTAGGATTCCAGGTCCAATGGGCAATTGGCGCATAAACAAAAAGGCTGAACATAACAATAAAAAGGAGGTAAGAAGTAAAACGTGTCCTTTCGGCAACTGCACCCACAACAAGACTTGTGGTAATAATTGCAAACATTAATTGAAAAAGTGCAAACAACATCAATGGAATCGTAGGCGCCAAACTCCACGGAGCGCCCGAACTTACCCCCTTAAAAAAAAGATGCGTAAATGGATTTCCAATAAAACCGCCAATCGAATCTCCAAAAGCAAGACTATACCCTACAGCAATCCACAATACACTCACCACTCCTGCCGCCACAAAACTTTTGATCATAGTGGAAAGAACATTTTTGCGATGAACCATTCCGCCATAAAAAAAAGCAAGCCCGGGAGTCATTAAAAAAACCAGCGCTGTTGCCACCAGAATCCAGGCAATGTCTGCTGAATTATATTTTCCGGCATCATTAAATGTTGCAAAAGAAGGTATAAATAATGCCACGATTGCAACAAGTATTAAAATTACGAATGGAGCAGATTTACTTAAATTAATTTTTTTCATATAACTAAATTTAAACCAAATCTATAATTGTTTTTTGGAATTATCATTCATTCTAAAAAGATATTTTTTTATTTAATTTAATATTACTTTAAAATAATTATAAAAATTTATCCTATTGGTTAATTTTAAAAAAGATTTTAATTTTTTTAATACTTCCAAAACTGCCGCTGTTTGCAGACTTTTATAAGCAGAAAGAAATGCTGGAACTTT
>JBQCFO010000129.1:0-5797 GCA_051959055.1 Ginsengibacter sp.
GTAACCGCCGCGCGTAACGCGCAACGCGAGAGCCCTCAGACACACGCTGTCTGGGGGCTTTTCGTCGGTGAGGGGTGCGCCCCCTCAGGTACGGCGCGAAATCCGCCAACCCGCCCGCGTTTAAGCGCGAACGGGAACCGCTCCCGGCACCGAAAATGATCATGTGGGGTCTACCCCCACCCACTCGCCCACATCTGCTCGGCGACTTCTCGTTCCTCGGCGGCGCGGTGGCGTTCGCTGGCGGCGCGGTCGCGTTCGCTGGCGGCGCGGTCGCGTTCGTCGGCGGCGCGGTCGCGTACCCCGGCGGCGAGGTCGCGTTCGCTGGCGGCGAGGTCGGCCCTGCGCTCTCGCTCGGTCTGTGCCACGTCACGGCGGTTCTGCGCGTCGTCACGTTCACTGGCAGCGCGGTCCCGCTCGTCGGCAGTGCGATCCCGTCGGTCGGCCCTGCTTATTAAATCCAGGATAACCTGGTCATTTCTTGATCGTGCAGAATGAATTTTTTTGCCTGCATCGCCAAGCTTTTTGGTAAGAATAAATTCTACCTGGGAATGAATATCTTCAATACCTTCTTCAAGACTAAAGCCCCCATTTTCCATTTCTTTATAAATGTCCTTTAACGCCTTTTCAAGTTCATTTAATTCTTCATGAGCAAGTAAACCTACGCTGTTGAGCATTTTAATATGAGCCAGAGAACCAAGCACATCAAACGGGGCAAGAAATAAATCCAGTTCGCGATCTTTACCAACCGTAAAAGTTTCTACCTCTTTTAATGATTCAGTATTTTTTTGCCAAAGTTTCATTTAAGAATTAAGAATTAAGAATTGAGAATTAAGAAATTTGAAATTTTATTTTGGCAAATTTATGGAAACAAAAATGGTGGAATAGTATTTTGTCTGAACGATGATTTGTTTGATTATATTGATTGCTGTGATTCAAAATCAGACTACTTCACTATGTTTACTTTTTCCAGTAAACAAACAAATACGAAGAATTTTCATTTTTTTACCGGTAGTTATCTAGGGAAAGATTTTAAAGTGGCTCTGCAAAATACATATCCATTTCTCCCTTATTCTTTGCTTCTATTTTGCCGCGGTAAATAAGATTAAACTTACCTTTCACCAGTTTGCAGGTTTCAGCCGAAATATTTACTCTTGAGGGTTCGGAATTTTGCTCCATTCTTGCGGCAATATTCACCGTATCACCCCAGATATCGTATTGAAGTTTTTTAGACCCAACCACGCCGGCAATTACTACACCTGTATGAATACCGATGCGCAATTCAATTTGTTCGGCACCGTTTTCATGTAAACATTTTTTAGCAAACTGCTGCATCTCCAAAGCAGCCTGTACCATTTTTTCAGCACCATTATAAAGAGTTTTTCCTATTCCTCCAATAGCCATATAGGCATCTCCAATCGTTTTAATTTTTTCCAAACCATATTTCCCGATTATCTCATCGAATGCCCTAAAGTAATTGTCAATCATTTTTATTAATTCCTCGGGATTGAGTCTTTCAGAAATATTGGTAAAGCCTTTTATGTCGGCCATCATTACGGTTACATTTGCAAGTTCCTGGGGAGTAACTTTTCCCGTTGCCTTCAGTTCTTCAATCGCTTCTTTAGGGAATATATTTTCCAGCAACCCTGAAATCCGGTTCTTTTCGGTTTCCAGTTCCACAGTTCTTTCCCTCACCCGCGTTTCCATATTTTTATTAAGAAAAGCATTATCTAGCAGCATAGCAATCTGCGAAGAAATAAGATTAAGCATTCCAATTCGCCTGTTGTCAAATATTCCTTCTGTGATATAATTTTCAAGATACAATATTCCATACAGATCGCCTTGTTTCAATATTGGATAAATTAAAACTGAAAGTGGGTGATGACTTATAAAATATGGAAGTTCTGTATAATCGGCTTGCTTTGCAGGATTATTGATTACCAGCAATTCTTTTACCCTGCCAGCATAACGAATCACACTCAAGGGCAGGATATTTACATCCGGATATTCTGAGATAGAATTCGCGCCCTCACGCATATTGAACGATGCTTTAATCAACAAATCGGCGCGGTTCCTAATCAATATATAGCCAGTGTCTGCGCCCGAATTTTGAATGACTGTTTGCATCAGTTTTTCAATCATTCTATCCAGATCTTTTGTAGTGTTTATTGCATTTGAAGTTTCCAATACAAGATTCATATCAGCATTTTGCCATGATGCCGGTGAAATATTTTCTTTCTCTTCCTGAACAATACTTGTAACCAGCACACTGCCAAATTCTTTTTCCAAAAATTTCACTTTAAGAGTGGCACCCCATTGTTGATATGCATGCCGTGCATTATCAAGATATGTTTTTGCGATGATTGGATTACCTGAGGCAAAATGATACCTGCCGGCCAGTTCATTCGCGAGTGCTTTAATGTTAATGAATAAATATTTATCGGCGCTTTGGATTGCTTTTTCATAAAGAGTCGCCACATTTCCGGCATTACTGGAAACTCGTGCGAATTCTGCCTCTAACAGGAGGTATAATGGTTCAAAATTCTCCGGGCAATTACCTGACCACAGTTTTAATTTTTTCAAATGTGCCTTCAATCTTTTTAGATAAGGTTTTGCCGGTGATAATTTCTTTTCACAAGCCATCGCGCAAATGAGTCCTCCATAAAAATTATATTCTGCAAATTCGTAGCGGTGATAAATAAACTCCACATATTTACTACCCTCCAAATATCTTTGCCAAGCTTCCTGGTAATATTGAAATTGATAAAGGATATTTATATACGCTATATAGGTATCTGCCGCTACTGAAAAAGAAGAAGAAGCTACAATTTGTTCCAATCTTTCCACCACATTAAAAGACTGACCCAGTAAAAGAATATTTTCGTCGATTCCACGGAGGCATCTCACTGCGTAATAATATCCTTCAAGGAAATGGCGTGTTTCTTTATCTCCCCTCAGATCTACTCCATGTAAATAATTTTCAATTGACTGCTGCACTTCAGCCAACGGAAAACCTAATAAGAATTTCTTTTGATGATAATGAAAAATAACATATCCGGCAAAAATAGGGTCGCCATTGGAAATACAGCCATTAATCATTTCCTGTATGTTGTCAAACCCGGGCCTGACAGGCATTGTCCAATGCTGAACAAAATTATTATACACCGTTCCCAGTTTCCATTTCAAAACTGAATACCCCAATTGTTTATTGATCACGATTCCTATATCTGCGAGTTTTTTACCCGCTTTATAATCAGCAAAGGCCTGCGCCAGGATCATCCCATACCCAATGTACCCAAATGATGCTACACCATTATTTCCATATCGCAAAGAATAGCTCACCATTTTCATTACATCCCAGGCAAAAAGATTTTGATCGTATTGATAAATAGGAGGAGAAACAGCAAGTGCAAATTCAAGAAAACGTTTCTGTTCTGAATCCTGCATCACTTTTCTTTGGGGAAGCCGATCAGTTCTGTCGCCCCTTAAAGTCCACCTTGCTTTTATGATATCTTTGAATACAATCATCATAATTACAGCCTTTCTCTCGGGCATACGCAATCCATACAAACGAAATCCGGTTCTGCCCGATTCGACTGCTTTTTCTTTTTCCTCGTTTGAGGTGTACATATATACTTTCAGAAACAACACTTCCAGTTTATCAATCCTGGTTTGCGAACGCCGGTATAATTCATTCAGATCCTGTTCTGCTTCATCATATTGACCTGTTTGATATTTACAGGCTGCTCCCTGAAGGTAAAAATCATATAGCTGCCGGTAATTTTCTTTAAAATTCAGAAACTCTTTTCCCTTATTAAAATACTCAATGGCCGAATGATAAGCGGAAGCATCCATCGCTTTTTTACCGGCCCTGAGGTTGATATCGACCATGCCCTGGATATCTTCTTTTTGCGTAATAAAGCGTTTGCCCATATTGAGATGATTTGCAATAAGAAAAATCTCCTCATCTATTTCAGTGGCAGAATAATTTTTTAATTTAAATAGACCGGCTTTGAAGTTAATTTCTGCAAATTCCTCCTCATTTACCATGGAGAGGCAAGCCTGACGAATACGATCATGTGAAAACTGAAACCGGATATTCCCGATCCTGCTCAGATCTTCATTTCTGATATTTTGTGAAGACCGGCTATAATGATCCAGGTTTTCGTCATGGGTTAAGAGATACCCCAGATTAATAACTGCCGACAATTCATTCGCAATGGTATATAAACGTTCTCCGGTAAGATTGGCGGTGGTAAGCAGATCAAAGCTGTCGCCTACACACGCGCCGGTCCTGAGAATTTTTTTCTGCAGATCATCCAGGTTATTAATTTTTTTGACGAGTAATTCAATTACATTTTCAGCAAAATGATATTCTTCCAAGGCCTTTTTGTCCCATTTCCATATTCCATGTTCATCATTGTATAGAAGCCCGGCATCGTTGAGTGACGTAATCAGTTGAATAGTATAAAATATGTTGCCCTGCGTTTTGCGAAAGATCTTCTCTATCAACTCATCCGGATTTTCTACCTGGTGTTTTAATGTTTCCAAAATAAATTTTCCGGTAATTTCTTTTTCAAGAGGATACAATTTTATCTCCTTAATATCTGCTTTTTTTTCCTGTTTCTGTAAAGAAATTGCCAATGAATGTGTCGGATCAATTTCATTGTCGCGATACGCCCCCAGGAAAAGGAAGTTACTGATGCTATTATCATAGACCATGAATTCGATGAGTTTGATAGAAGCCAAATCTGCCCATTGAAGATCGTCCAGGAACAGAATAAGGGAATTTTCACCGGAACAAAATGCGGATATAAAATTCAAAAACGTCTGTTGAAAACGATTTTGCGATTCATCAGGCGAAAGCTCATCCAAAGGAGGTTGTTTGCCTATCACTATTTCAAGCTCCGGAACTACATTAATTATAATTTGACCATTGTTGTGCAAAAATCCCAGTAGCCGATCCTTCCATAGGATTAATTTGGCTTCGTCTTCTCTTAATAAATTTCTGATCAATGCTCGCATGGCATCAATCAGTGCAGAATAAGGAGTATTACGTTGTAAGGTATCAAATTTTGCTTTTGAAATAAATGAAGCCGCCTTTACCTTTTTCAGAATAAATTCCTCAACCAGGCGCGACTTGCCTACTCCTGAATATCCGGCAATATACAGCGCCTGTTTTATACCAATCAATGAGAGTTGATAGGCATCATTGAGCATAGCCAGTTCCATATCTCTTCCCATCAGCGTAGCGGAAATGGTAATATGGCTTACAAAATCCTTTTCACCGATTTTAAAAGATTGAAGGTAAAAATCGTCCTGAAAATAGTCAGTGCTTTTTTGCAGGTCATATAATAACCCACTTAAAGTCTGATACCGGTCTTCAGGATTCTTTTTCAGTAATTTCATCACGATATCATCTAATATCTGCGGCATATATGGGTCAGCAGATTTTAATGGAACAGGTTGTCGTGCAATATGTGCGTGCAACAATTCTGAAGAACTATCGCTTATAAAAGGCAATCTACCGGCAAGCATTTCATAAAATATTATTCCAAGAGAATAATAATCAGAGCGATAATCAATAAGCTGGTTGGTCAATCCTGTTTGTTCAGGGCTGATATAACTTAGTTCTGCGGGACCTGACAAAGTATTCGGTCTTTCTGTTTCCCTTTTAAAAACCCTGGATGCTTTTTCGAGATCGGCAATTTTACACACTTCTTTTTCGGAATCTATCAGGATATATTCGGGCCTCAGGTTTCCGATTATCCACCCGTTTGAATGAAAAGAGGAAAGCATC
>JBQCFO010000130.1:0-7129 GCA_051959055.1 Ginsengibacter sp.
GTCTTTATAAACTTCCTTTTTGATGTTGTACATGATGGTTAAAACATCCTTATTGTCAGGGTATTTATCGTACATTTTTTCAGCAACCTTCACCAACTCATCGTATTTTTTATCGTGTATCAAAAGCAATAGCTGGTAGCGGCTTGTAAATTCATCTTCGCCATGGAGCTTGATGCTGTTTGCTAATTCGGCAGCGCAATCATCATATTTTTCATTGTCGTATAGTTCCTTTATATGCAAGTCAAGAACCAGCACGCTTTCCGGATCGGCTTGCTTTACTTTCTCCAATTCTTCAAGGAATAATGTCCTGTTATTTTCTTTATTTAAAATCTCTAAAAGTTTGATGCGCAATAAGGAATTATCCGGTGCTTTTTTTAATGCACCGCTTATCAAATTCCTTGCTTCTAATAGTTTTTGATTTCTTAAATATACATCAGCAAGCAATAAATAATTTATGAGGTTTCCCGGTTGTCTTTCTATTTTTTCTGTAAAATATTTTTCAGCAAAATTTGGAATAAGTTCATATTTTTTATTGCTACCAGTATTTTTTGGATAAGAAGAGAAAACAGGTGAGCCAACAATATTTGTAATTGCCTTATATTTTTCATCTGTAAATCTTACTGTAAAATTTGGATAAGAAATATTCGTAAAACCTAATTGAACCAATACCCTGTTTACGCCTTTTTTCAAATCATATTTGACAGTAGAATTGTCCATTTCCGTAATTCGTGGCTTCGCTTCAGAAATTACCAGTTCATCATTTATCCAAACTTTAATAGAACCCGAAAAACCAACGCTACAATAAACTGTTTGATCTGTAGGAGATGTTACAAAATTTTGTGCATATACTACTGCTGTATTTTTATTGAATTGATAAATAACTGGCGTCCATCCATCTTTTACTTCTACAGGCGGCACAAACCATTTGATATCTGCGTTGGTTTGGGATTTAAAAACAGCGCTAGGTTCCGGATGTTCCAGGGGACCGTAATCTTTATAAAATCCACTTTCAGAAAGATTTTCAAAAGGCCCGGTGTATTGCCAGTTTTTGATATTTCCAACTTCGTTGTAATAAGTCTGAGCCTTATCAAAATCGCCCGAAAAAAGGAAGTGCATTCCTTTTTGATAATTGCCGGCAGCGACTAAAGTCCCAGGAGCTTTTTGATCTGCAATCAGTTGATCTATAAGTTTTAACTGATTGTCGGAAGTTTTTTTTCCATACGCTCCAAGCACTGCCTGGTTAAACCACAATGCATAAATGTAGGGATATGGGTTTTGCGCTTTACCATAAAATGAAGAAGCAAAATCAGTGATATTACTTTCTTTGCCGTTGTAAGTTTTTAAATAAATACTGGTTATAAATGCATCCTGTGCTGTAGCTGGATCAATCATTGCCTGCTGCAAAAATTTTTCAGCATCTATTCTATTATTTTTATTTAGTGCATCCCATGCTTTTTCATAATTCCTTTGGGCGAAAGCAGAATAACTGCATATTAAAAGAGCAGCAACAAAGAGGTTTTTCATTAAGTTAATTTTTTGGTAAACTAAATTTTCAAACGCTAAAAGTAGCGGAATAGTATTAATTCAGTGCAAAAAAAATTCCCAGATGCAAATCCCTTTCTGAAAGGCTTATAAGAAAAAAACTATTTTCCTGTTTGCTTTGTCAACAAATATTACTCATGCCGATAAGGAATAAAATCACTACCATCCAATGCATGAAATGAAGAGGAATGTTTCCCGGAAAATAAAGAGCCGGAATGAAGAAGAATCGCTGATATTTGTTTACTTACTGCAAACTTGTCCTTTATTTTATTTCTTTTGGGGTCGCTTTCTTAGTTGTTTTCGCAGGTTTCTCAGTTTTTTCACCTACAACTTTTGCATTTACCGCTTTTGCTTTTTTAGTTTTTGGCGCTTCTTCTTTTTCAGTTTTTGCTTTTGCTTTTTTAGGCGCTTTTGTTTTTGAGGATTCCTGTTTTTCGGAAGTTATTTCGGTTGCAGAAGATTGAGCTTTTACGACTTTTGTGTTTGCTGTTTTTGATGCTGTGGCTTGTTCTTTTTTATTTTCCTTTACTGATTTTGGAACAGTTATTACACAGTTATCAACATACAAACCAGGTGCAGTTTCATATTTCTGTGCATGATAATCATTTACCCATTTACCATTATCCAATAAAAAACGATAGTGATATGTTTTTCCTTCTTCCAATTGTGCAACGGTTTTGTAAGAGCCATCGGCTTGCTTCTCAAGCTTCGGTGCTTTTTCCGGATTCCAGTTATTAAAATCGCCAAGTAGAATGGCTTCGCTGGCTCCTTCTACTGCTTCGGCCGGTAACGAAAATGTGATATTTTTTGTCATTATATTTTGTTTAAATAATAAATATTTTTCAGTTAAAAGTGAAGGCAAAATTCACACCAAAAAGGTTTCGTTTGCCTTCGGGGCATCGAAACTAAAAAGTAATTTTTTAAAGAGCCGGCTTTTTAAGTTTTCTTAACTTTTTTATAAATCATAATTCCGCAAATAATAAACTAATGAAGGCGATTCTGAAGTGTAAGCGGGAAAAAGTATAACTAGTATTTCTATTGCCGGATATTGCTGAAGAAGGAACACCTGAAGATGATGAATTGGCTTTGCTGATTCTTTTGATAAAAGATTATGATGAAAAGCACTATCCATTGCCACAATTAAACCCTTTGGAAATCATTAAAGAAAAGATGCAGGAACAAGGACTTAAAAACAAAGATCTTGAACCGATTATAGGCAGCAAAGGCCATGTTTCCTCAATACTTTCGGATCGAAGAGAGTTAACCCTTAAAATGGCAAAACGCCTCAAAGATTATTTTAAACTGCCAGCCGAAGTGTTTTTACATGCTTCGTAAAAAGTAAAAAAGGACCTCATTATCTGAAGTCCTTTACCGACCTTGATCTCCCCGCTGGACTTGAACCAGCGACTCTCCAGATTAAAATCGGGATGCTCTAATCAACTTAGCAAAGGAGAAATAATATGCTTCAAGTAAATAAAAAAGGTTCCAGATTGGAACCTTTTATTGTAGTTTGCTCCCCCTGCTGGACTTGAACCAGCGACCCTCTGATTAACAGTCAGATGCTCTAACCAACTGAGCTAAGGAGGAATATTTTTTCCTTTGCGGGGTGCAAAAATAGAGTTTTTTGATTTGAAACAAAAATAGATTTTAAACTATTTTTTTTCAACAGTAATTGTGCAATTATAGAAACTGAAATTTTTAATTCTCATCAGTAAACAAACAAATATTTGAAATTCTTGTTTTTACAAAACCGATTTTATCACTTTTACGATTTTTTCTCTTCTTCTTTGTGCAAAAACTCGCGAAGTACATATTGCAAAATGCCTCCGTGACGGTAATATTCAATTTCAATAGAAGAATCCAGTCGGGCAATTGCGTTAAATTTTATTTGGCTTCCATCAGATCGGACTGCAGTAACCTGCACTTCTTTCAACGGTTTTATATCATTGGCAATTCCTGAAATTGTATAGGTTTCATTGCCTGTAAGACCAAGGCTTTGAGCAGTTTCGCCTTCTTTATATTGCAACGGCAAAACGCCCATTCCTACCAAATTACTTCTGTGAATGCGTTCATAACTTTCAGCGATTACTGCTTTTATTCCCAACAAAAATGTGCCTTTTGCAGCCCAATCCCTTGATGAACCACTTCCATATTCTTTGCCTGCCAAAACGATTAGTGGAGTATTGGTTTCTTTATATTTCATGGCAGCATCATACACGGACATTTGTTCTCCGGTAGGTAAATATTTGGTATAGCCACCTTCTTTCGAAACCAGTTCGTTTTTAATGCGAACATTTGCAAAAGTGCCTCTCGTCATTACCTGGTCATTTCCTCTGCGTGACCCATAAGAATTAAAATCTTTGGCATGCACACCCTGACTCATCAGGTATTGGCCTGCAGGGGAATTTTGATTAAAAGAACCGGCTGGAGAAATATGATCGGTAGTTACGCTATCACCAAGCATTAATAAAACCCGTGCCCCTTCTACATCTATCAATGCTTCAGCAAGGTCAGAAATATTGTAAAAGAAAGGAACTTCTTTTACATAAGTTGAGGTTTTATCCCAAACATATAATTTTTCTTCAGGTACATTTAATTTCCGCCAAATCTCATTTCCTTCAAATATTTCTCCATAGCTTTTTGCAAAATCTTTTGGAGAAAGTACCTGGCTCATGATATCATTTATTTCATCATCTGTTGGCCAAATGTCTTTTAAATAAACCGGCTGCTGATTCGGATCATAACTGATTGGATCATTGATTAAATCTATATCCACCCGTCCTGCAATGGCATAAGCCACTACCAGCATGGGCGACATTAAAAAATTCATTCTTACCTGCGGGTGAATGCGCGCTTCAAAATTCCTGTTTCCCGAAAGAACCGAAGCCACCACCAGATCGTGTTCTTCAACTGCTTTTGCAATATAAGGTGGTAAAGGGCCGGAATTTCCTATACAGGATGTGCAGCCATATCCAACGAGGTGAAATTGCAGCGCTTCCAAATCATCCAGCAAATCTGCTTTTTCAAGATAATCTGTTACAACTTTGGAACCCGGAGCAAGTGACGTTTTTACCCACGGTTTAATGTCTAATCCGTGCTCACGCGCTTTTCGCGCTACGAGACCGGCTCCAATCATTACAAATGGATTGGAAGTATTGGTGCATGATGTAATCGCAGCAATGGCAATCGAGCCATCAGTAAGTTCAAATTTTTCCTGGCCGAGCGTGATCCATACGGTTTTCATACCGTTATATTCTTTTTCTTCGATCCTGGTATTTGGTGGCATTGGTACCGGTTCATCTACCGGCTGGCTACCGCCTTCCGCAAACCAACGGGAAATTTGTTCAACAGGTTTCAGATAATGACGGCCATAATTTTTTTCCATTAATTCATAAAACCGGTCTTTTAAATTTTTCAAAAGAATTTTATCCTGCGGCCTTTTTGGTCCTGCCACACTCGGCTGAATTGAACTTAAATCAAGTTCCAATACATCGGTATATTTTATAATTTCATCGCCGGTTCTCCAAAGAAGATTCGTTTTACAATAATCTTCAACCAGTTTTACCTGTTCTTCCGAACGGTTACTTTTGCGCATGTACTCAAGTGTCTTATCATCTATCGGGAAATAAGTAATGGTGCATCCAAATTCCGGCGACATATTTCCGATTGTTGCGCGATCAGGAACGGAAAGATGATCTAATCCGTCTCCAAAAACTTCAACAAATTTTCCTACCACACCGCGTTTTCTTAAAAGCTCGGCAATATTTAAAACGAGGTCTGTAGCTGTAGAACCCAGGGGCAAACTTCCTGTCAGTTTTAAACCAATTACCTGCGGCATAATAAAATAAATAGGTTGCCCCAGAATTGCTGCTTCCGCTTCAATGCCGCCAACTCCCCATGCTACTACGCCAATTCCGTTTACCATTGGGGTATGGCTGTCTGTTCCAACTAAAGTATCGGGGAATATTTCTCCATTTCTTTCAATCACGCCTTTTGATAAAAATTCCAAATTTACCTGGTGGCAAATACCCATTCCCGGAGGTACTACGCTAAAATTATTGAAAGATTTTTGTGCCCATTTTAAAAAAGAATAACGTTCGTGATTGCGCTTGTATTCTTCATCCATGTTCCTTTTATAGGCATACTCTGTTCCGAAATAATCTACCTGCACGGAGTGATCTATAATCAGATCAACAGGAATTAAAGGATTGATTTCATCGGGGTTTTTTCCTTTACGTGCTATTTCGGCGCGAAGGGATGCAATATCCACAACGGCAGGAACCCCTGTAAAATCCTGCATTAAAACGCGTGCCGGTTTGAAAGGAATATCTTTATCCGAACCCGACGGCTTCCAACCCAAAAGTGTTTCAATATTTTCTTTTGTAATCGCAAAATCATCAAAATTACGCAACGCATTTTCCAACAAAATTCGAATCGAAAAAGGCAACCTTGAAACGTTGTGGCCTTGTTTTTCCAATTCCGGAAGACTGTAATAAGTAAAGGTTCCGTTTTTGGTGTTTAATAATTTCTTTATCTGATAAGGATCTTTTGCCATTGTTTAAATATTTTATTATTCTCCAAAATTATAATTTCTAAAACGTATGCTCTTTTAATTCATTTCCATCCTGATTTTTAATTTTATTCATTAAGGTCAATTTAAGTCTTTTCAAGAGAAACGCCAACTAAAATTGCTCCACTACAATTTTTTCTTCTTTTACTCCAAGATTCAGCAGATCTTTATGAATAGCTTCTACCATTGGATCCGGGCCGCAGATATAAAAGTATTTATTAAAATCGCTTATTACTTTAGAAAGAAAATCTTCATCTATTCTGCCTTCAATGTAAGGCGTATTTTTTTCATCAGAAATGATGTTTATAAAATTTTCACCTAACATATTTTCAAATTCATCTTTTAAAATGATATCTTTTGTGGTTCTGTTAGAAAATAGCAGTTTATTATTTCCTGTTTTGCCTTTTTTTCTCAAATCACGGAATATAGCAATGAAAGGCGTAACACCGGCACCGCCTGCAATAAAAATTCCTTCTCCTTTGTAATGTATAGCGCCGAAAACATCATGAATAATTAATTCATCTCCGGCTTTTAATTTTCCCAATTCATTGGTAACGCCGTTGTGGTCGCTGTAAATTTTTATGGTAAATTCAAGTGTATTCCAATCATTGAGACAGGTAAAAGTAAAAGGCCTTCTTTCATTTTTCCATTCTGGTAAATGAATTACAATATCTGTCGCCTGGCCCGGTTGGAATGTATAATTTTCAGGCTTCGTTAGTGTAAAGCGTTTTACATTATGCGTTACATTTTTTGCATCTAAGATTTTTACTACGTGTTCTTCATCCGGATAATTTTCCATAATTAATATTTTAAAAATTTGGAAGTGTGATAAACATCTTCCTGCAACGATTGTTGCATTCTTTAGAGTAAATATCTATAGCAAAAGTTACAATCTGATATGATTAAAGTTACTCTAAAAGTGCGCCAAAATAAAACAGTTTCTTTTCATGAAAAGATGCGCTTCTGCTTTCAAAAAACAGAAAAAACGATTATTTCTTTCTTTACTGTAAAAGTTCC
>JBQCFO010000131.1:0-2769 GCA_051959055.1 Ginsengibacter sp.
ATAAACAATCCGGCTCTAATAATCCAAATGGAATTTACGAAGCGATTGTTTACCTGGATGAGCAGCCGCTGTCGGCGTTTCAATTAGATAGCATTACTTATGACGAATCGCGATATGTCAATGCAAATATTGATTACAAAACCCGCGCGGCCGGCGGTCCTTACAATCAGCATCTTTCAAGATTGGACGGGTATCCGGAGGGAGTGTATAAAGATATAAACGGCGATGGAGTTATTGAATTAAAAGATACAAGCGTTCACCAGGTGAAAATTGTGGTAAAAGATGCGAAGAATAACACTTCTGTTCTTCAGTTTAAGATAAAAAAAGGACTGATTGTGGAAACCGGCAAAGCGGATAATATTGATTATCAGAAAAAGGAATTTCAGCCGGGATTTGTAAACGTTTTTGAAAATGAAAATGTGCAGGTTTATTTGCCTGCTGGTACTTTATATGATTCGGTTGCTTTTTCTTATTCTGAAAAAAAATCTGCTGCTCCGCAAAGCTATTCTTCGATTTATTCTGTTCTTTCCGGATTGATTCCCGCTCAAAATTATTTTACAGTAAGAGTAAAAGCGGACAAAAACATTGCTGAAAATTTAGGTGACAAAATATTAATCAAAAAAACCTGGAACGGTAAAAGTGATGTGGTGAAAGCGAAGAGGGACGGCGATTGGTACTCTGCAAAATTTAATGCATTTGGAAATTTTGAATTGATCGCCGATGATGAAGCGCCGGTAATCAATGCAAATTTTCAAAACAATGCAATTCTTTCGCATTCACGCGAAATTGTAATTACTCCAAAAGATAATAATGACGTTGTAAAAAATTTCCGTGCAGAGTTAGATGGAAAATGGCTGCGGTTTACCAACGATAAAGGCCGTTCATTTATTTATATTTTTGATGAAAAGTGCCCTCCGGGAAAACACGAATTAAAAATTACGGCGGCTGACGAATCAGGAAACAAAACGGAAAGAATTTTACATTTTACACGATAAAAATTTTTGAAAATGACTCATTTAACAGAAGGCGAAAAAGCACCCGATTTTACAACGATAGACCAAAATGGAAACACGGTTTCATTAAAAGATTTTCGTGGAAAAAAAGTAGTGCTTTATTTTTACCCGGAAGATGATACGCCAACATGCACCATTGAAGCGTGCAATTTGAGGGACAATTATGAGGACTTGAAAAAAGCGGGTTTTGTGATTTTAGGAATAAGTCCTGATGATAAAACAAAGCACAAAAAATTCGAAGAAAAATACGATCTTCCATTCACCTTACTGGAAGATCCACGGAAAAAGATAATTGATAAATACGGCGTTTGGGGCGAAAAAAATTTGTATGGAAGAAAATATATGGGACTTCACCGCACTACTTTTTTAATTGATGAGAACGGAATTATTTTTAAAATATTTAAAAAGCCCAAATCAAACATTCATAGTGCAGAAATTTTAAAAGCGGTTTCGTAATCAAAGGAAAATAGAAATTTGGATTATTTGTTTGTTTGTTAAGGAAAACCCCGGTTTGTTGCTGCAATTTTTCTAAGGTTAAAAAGCAGTCTTTAAGCTACTTTGCGCTGATTTTACCTAATTCTGAACCTGAAAGTTTTATTTTCAATATGCATCTTCAAATCAAAGAAAATTCGTTGATTGCGAAAATAGCCGCACGCAAGTTGCATTCAGATAATGTAGCGATTGTTATTGGAATAACGATTCATTTGCATAACGTTTCAAAAGAAGATTTCTTAAAAAATAAAAAATGGGTAAAACATGAAATGTGTCATATTGAGCAATTTCAAAAACACGGTTTTTTCCCTTTTATTTTCAAATATTTATGGGAAAGTTTCAGGAGGGGATATTATGAAAATAAATATGAAGCAGAGGCGAGAATGGCAGAAAATGATTAAGTGGCAGAATCGGAAAAATTCACTTTTTAATCAAACTTTTCAATAGGTTTTCTTTCTCTATTAATTTTTGAAGCAGCGTTATCTGATTGCCGGCTCTGACAAAATTTTGCCCTTCATATTTTGCTCCGTAATATATATCGTTGTTCAGATGATCGGTAAGAAAACGAATTGCCTGCATATAAATCATAAATTTTCCAGCGTAAATAAAATGACGCCCTTCTTCCGCATTTAATTCATCACCCATTTCAGACATATAACCGTCCCATATCGATTTAAAATAGTCTTCGCGAATCTCTATTTTAGAAAAGTCTTTTTCTTCTTCATTTACCGGCGAAAGATAAGTGCGCATCATATCGCCTGCATCGCTGATAAAATATCCAGGCATTAAAGTGTCCAGATCTATTACACATAATCCCTTGTTTTCCGAATCAAATAATACGTTACTTATTTTTGTATCATGATGGGTCACTCGCAATTTGAAAGAAGGATTTTGTAAAATACTTTCATAAATGTCAACAATATTTTTATGTTGTTTTATAAATTGAATGGATTCTTTTGATTGATGCAATCGCGTCTTATTTCCCTTCTTCAATGCTTCTGAAAATTGTTGGTATCGAAGCGTAAGATTGTGAAAATCGGGTAAAGTGATTTTTAATTTTTCTACAGGAAATTCAGAGAGCAGCCTTGTAAATTCTCCAAATTTTTTGGCTGCTTCAAACGCCTGCTGAGGCATTTCCACGGTATTGATTGTATGAGAATTTTTCACAAAAGGAATGAGTCGAAAATATCCCTCATTAGGGATATGCACCATTTCTTGTCCGTTCTTCGTTTGTATGGGAGAAATAAAAAAATATTTTGGATAG
>JBQCFO010000132.1:0-6027 GCA_051959055.1 Ginsengibacter sp.
GCTCGATGGATTTGAAGTTATCGATTATACCAACAATTCACCAGATACGCTTCAATATATCTGGTTTCAGCTTTGGCCAAATGCTTATAAAAATGACAGGACGGCTTTTAGTGAACAACTGTTGCAATTGGGAAGAACTGATTTTTATTTCAGCGATGAAAACAAACGCGGCTACATCAATCGCCTGGATTTTAAAGTAAATGGAATAGACGCCAATCTGGAAGACCATCCTCTATATATTGATGTAGCAAAACTGATTTTACCTTTTCCCCTTTTACCCGGTGAAACCATTAAAATATCCACTCCATTTCACGAAAAAATTCCTTTCAATTTTTCCCGGGGGGGATATGTTGATCATGCTTTTCAAATAACCCAATGGTATCCAAAACCGGCGGTATATGACAATCATGGCTGGCATCCAATGCCCTATTTGGACCAGGGAGAATTTTACAGTGAGTTTGGAAATTTTCGTGTACAAATAACTGTTCCAAAAGATTATATTGTAGCCGCTACCGGCGAATTGCAAAACGAAGAAGAAGTGAAATGGCTGAAGGAAAAGGTATCAGGTAGCAGGTATGAGGTATCAGGAAAGAAGCAATCAGCTATCAGCAATCAGCAGTCAGCAGTGAGCAAAGAAGCAGCGGCGAACAATGAAAAGAAAAAAGAAAAAAAGAGATACCGGCCAAAAACCAAAAAGAAAAAAATAATCGATAAAAGCGGAAGCTTAAATTACAAAACTGATGACTCCAACCTAATACCTGAAACCTCATACCTGATATCGGCTCAAACCAAAACCCTCACTTATATTCAAAACAATGTGCATGATTTTGCATGGTTTGCCGATAAAAATTTTATTGTAAAATATGACACGTTAAGATTGGAATCAGGAAGAATCATTGATGTTTACGCTTTTTATCCACCAGCAGCAAAAAAAGTTTGGAAGAATAGTATTCAGTTTATGAAAGATGCCATCAATACCCGCAGTAAATGGCTTGGCGAATATCCATACAATATAGTAACTGCAGTAGAAGCAAACACAGATTACAGCGGTGGAATGGAATATCCAACAATAACCTGTATTTCTCCACTGGCTGATGAGAAATCTTTAGACATCACAATGGAACATGAAGTAGGTCACAACTGGGTTTATGGAATACTGGCCACCAATGAGCGCGATTTTCCGTGGATGGATGAAGGCATGAATACTTACTTTGATAACCGTTATGAAAAATTAAAGTATCCTGAAAACTTGAAAGAAAAAGAAGATTTCATTCAAAAAAAATTTCCGGATAATGATGGGGATTTCATTTACAGAATACAGGTTACCACAAAAAAAGATCAGCCAATTGAAACCTCTTCTGAAGATTTTTCTGAAACAAATTATGCAGCAATCGCTTATTACAAAACCGGTTTGTGGATGAAAAAATTAGAAGATTTTGTTGGAAAAAGTTTGTTTGATAGCTGCCTTCACGAATATTATAATCGTTGGAAATTTAAACATCCTTACCCGCAAGATTTCAAAAGAGTAGTAGAAGAAGTGAGCAAAAAAAACGTAGATACTATTTTTTCTTTACTGTCAAAAAAAGGAAGCATGAAGCCTCCCGAAAAGAAGGAATTTAAAATATCGGCATTCTTCAATTTTAGAAACACAAACAAATACAATTATCTTTTTTTATCTCCGGCAATTGGGAAAAATTATTATGACAATCTCATGTTTGGAGCATTGATTCATAATTACACATTGCCAGAACATAAATTTGAGTTTTTTGTTGCTCCACTGTATGCTACAGGCAGCAGGAAAATAAGGGCTATTGGTGGAATGAATTATCATTGGTATCCGGAAAATCACTTTCAAAAAATTGTGTTTGGGTTAAACGGAAGCAACTTTTCAACCAATTATAGTCTGGATACGAGTGGACATAAAATTTTCGAAAGCTTTGAGAAATTCACACCTTATTTAAAAATTTATTTCAAAACAAAAATTCTAACCAAAAAGAAAAGCTGGCTTGATTTTCGTTCTTATATCATTGCAGAAAATTCTTTTAATAATTTCAAATATAAAACGGGTAGCGATAGCCTGATTTCTTATCCGAATTCTCTTCAAAAAACAGACCGTTATATCAACCAGGTTTCTTTTAATTTTGAAAATAACCGCGCTTTATATCCTTACAATTATCAGCTTCAAATACAACAGGGAAAAGGATTTTACAGGTTAAATGCCACGGGTAATTATTTTTTTAATTATGCAAAAGGAGGTGGGTTAACAGCGAGAATTTTTGCAGCAAAACTGGGATACATTGGTATAAAAGATTTTGGTCTTACGTATCAATATGAGCCAAAATTATTAGGTGGAAATGGTACAGATGATTATACTTACAGCAACTATTTTGTTGGTCGCACTGCATCCACATCGTATGGCGATATTCCTATTAAAAATGATGGAATTGCGGCGCAACAAATCATGATTCAAAATACCGGTGGGCTTAAATTCAGACTGGATCCCGTGAGTGGCCGCTGGCAATCGGAAAACTGGGTAGCCGCGATTAATTTAAACAGTACAATACCCAATAATATACTTCCTGGAAAATTTCCTGTACGGATTTTTTTTGATGCAGGAACGTATGCAGAAGCATGGCAAAAAAACGCTTCTTCATCTAAATTTTTATACGTTGGAGGGCTGCAGTTATCGCTTTTAAAAAATGTAGTAAATATTTATGTGCCACTCATTTACTGCAATGATTTCAAAGAATATTTAAAAACTGATTCAGAAGCAAATAAGCTTTTAAAGAAAATAACTTTCAGTATCGACATTCAAAATTTCCGTTTGAGTGATATTTTAAAATTTCCTGAACTTTAATTTTTTCAAAATCATTAAACAAATTTCCTTGCACATTTGCTATTTAAAGCACGCGGATATTGATAAAGAAAAATGGGATAAGTGTATCGCTGATTCGGTAAATGCATTAATTTATCCCTGCTCTTATTATCTTGATATCATGAGCAAAAACTGGGATGCTTTGATAATATTTAGAGAGCCTCCTTATGCGGATGATTATCTTGCTGTGATGCCACTGACATGGAATAAAAAGTTTGGAATTTCTTATCTGCGACAACCGGCTTTTACACAGCAGCTTGGCATTTTTGGGGATATGATTTTTGATGAAAAGATAACGGATTCATTTATCAGAAAAGCCTTAGAGATTTTTCCGTTTGCAGAAATAAACCTGAATTATGCGAATGATTATAAAAATATTCAAACAAAAAAATGCAATTTAATTCTTCCCTTAAACCGTTCTTTCATTGAAATAAAAAAAACTTTCAGAAAGGATTTTGTAAATAAAATCCGGGGCAACAATTTAATTTATCAACCTTCAGATGAGATTGAAAAAGCGGTACAATTATTTAAAGATAATTATCATCATAAATTGAAAATCCCGCCAAATGCTTACCACGATTGGCTTCAACTATGTACTCATTTACAATGTAGAGATCAGGTATTGGTGAGAAAAGTATACTCAGCGAAAGGGCAATTGCTTTCAATGGCCATGTTCTTAAAAGACAAACGCCGAATTTATTATGTAATGTCAACTACTTTACCTGCTGGCCGTAAACAACAATCAAACTATTTTTTATTGTACCACGTTATAAAAGAATTTGCCGGACAGGATTTAATTTTTGATTTTGAAGGATCTGATATTCCGTCTATTAAATTATTTTTTTCAAAATTCGGCAGTGTTGAACAACCTTATCCTTTTGTAAAAATTAATAACCTTTCTTTTTTGAAAAAATGGTTAAAAAAGGGGTATGATTATTTGAAAAAATAGCTTATTGAATTTTGAAATTTTGAAATTCTGAAGAACAAGAAATCTGTTTATTTGTTCCTTTACTGAAAAGTAAAAAAATTAAGTTTGATTCGAAATATTTTCCAAAATCAAATCAGCAAAAATCAAATCCCTTGGAGTGGTTATTTTAATATTATCAATCTCTCCTTCAATTAAATTTATTTTTAAACCAAACGCTTCAACGACAGTTGCTTCATCAGTAAACTGATCTTTATAATCAATTTCATAAGCGGGAAGAAGGATTTTACTGTGAAAAGTTTGTGGAGTTTGTATCAGCTTTATTTTTTTTCGATCAATAATCTTATTGCCGTTATTTGTCAGCATTCTCACACTATCGCTGCAATCAACAACAGGAATTGCATTTCCCATTTCCAGAGCAGTTTCATAGCATTTTTTTACAAGGTTCTTTGTAAGCAGGCATCTTACGCCATCATGTACAAATATAATTGCTTCTTCTTTTATTAAAGCCAATCCATTTTGAACAGAATGAAACCTTGTTCTTCCACCTGCTGTTATTTTAAATTTTGATGCATCAAAATAGCCGTCGATAATTTCCTGGCCTTTTCCAATGTGTTCTTCCGGTAAAACTAAAATGATTTCTATATCATTATATGCCTCTAAAAAAGCATTGATGCTATAATATAAAACTGGTCTATTTTTTAAAAATAAAAATTGTTTGGGTATATCATTCTTCATTCGTGTTCCGTTTCCGCCGGCTACAATTAATGCGATTTTCTTCATGCCTGAATTTTTTTTAAAAAAAATTTTGAGCATCAAAGTTAATGGAATCAGTATTGCTATTTTTTGAAGCAAAAAATATGATTAAGAGGAATCAAGAGCAAACGAAAAAATAGCAATATTTCTGATTTTATTTGATACAGAAAAGTTGGATCAAAACACAATAATGCACACGTTTTTTAATGTCTGCTTTTATTATCGGCAATCAATTAAAAAATTACTGCTGAAAACAACAATGATTTTTATATCTTCATCCCCTTTATTCAACTTTTAATTTAAAAAATTTCATTGTAATGAGAAAAGGCTTATTCATTTCATTTTTATTTTTGGTTTCTGTTTCTGTTACCAGCCAAAAAATTAATGTCGAACAATTATTAATTCCTCAGCCGGTTTCACTAACACAAGGCACTGGCAATTTTATTGTAAATAATAAAACCAGCATCCATGTTACGTCCTCAGATGCTTCGGCAAAGCGGGTTGCAGAGTTTCTTTCAAAAAAATTGTCGAAGGCTACCGGTTATACCGTTCCCATTGTTTCTAATTCAAAAAATGAAAATCCCAATGGAATAAAATTGTCTTTGGTTAAAGATACTTCTTTGGGAAATGAAGGATATAAACTGGATGTGAAAACAAATGAAATTTCTATTACTGCAAATAAACCTGCAGGCCTTTTTTATGGAGTGCAAACGTTATTTCAATTGCTGCCAAAAGAGATTGAAGAAAATAATGTTGTAAAAAATATAAAGTGGGAAGTTCCGGTTTGCACTGTCAAAGATTATCCGCGGTTTGCATGGCGTGGATTGATGTTTGATGTGAGCCGTCATTTCTTCACTAAAGACGAAGTGAAAGATTTTATAGACCAGATGGTAAAATACAAATACAATCTATTGCATTTGCATCTTACAGATGATGAAGGTTGGCGCATTGAGATCAAAGGTTTGCCAAGATTAACTGAGGTAGGTGCGTGGAATGTAAAAAAAGTAGGTTATTTCGGCACATTCTCTGCGCCAACATCTGATGAACCCCGCAACTACGGCGGATTCTACACCCAGGATGATATTCGTGAAATTGTAAAATATGCTTCTGATCGTTTTGTAAATATTTTACCTGAGATAGATGTTCCCGGCCATAGCCTTGCGGCTGTGGTTTCTTATCCCGAATTGTCCTGTACACCCGGCGCTGATAAATACCAGGTCCGTTCAGGTGAACCAATTATGGACTGGTCACATGGTCAGCCACCCATCGCTTTGGTTGATAATACGCTTTGCCCGGCGAATGAAAAAGTCTATGAATTTTTAGATAAAGTAATGACGCAGGTAGCGCAGTTGTTTCCATTCCCATATATTCATGTCGGTGGTGATGAATGCCCAAAAAACTTTTGGGAAAAAAGTGACGCGGTAAAAGCGTTGATGCAGAAAGAAGGCCTGAAAAATATGGATGAAGTACA
>JBQCFO010000133.1:0-4429 GCA_051959055.1 Ginsengibacter sp.
AAAAAAGCAGAACCGGTAAGGCGATAGACAAGCCACATCATGGCCATTCTTTGAATCCATGTACCAATCAGAGACAATGTTTGGCCCACCATAAAAAGCCGGTAATTTCTATGAAACAACGCTTTTTGCTGCTGAAAATAACTCCATATCAAATTGTTTCTTTCATTTGCCATTGTGTCTTGACGAAATTACAAAAATCGGGCAAGGATGTTTTTTGAATTGAATTTGCGCTCCCTTTTTTATAAAAATGTTTTTACATTCTTTAATAGACTTTAACGGGATTCTATTTTAGAATTTCAAATCCTTTGACCGATTTTACAATATGCCGTATTTCCTGTTTTCAGCAGAAGAACAAATAAGCAGATTTTTACTTTCCAAACACAGATAAATAAAACATTAGTTTTGACGGGACTTTTATAAACATTATGGAAATTATTACAAAGTATTTTACAGATTTTACTCAGAAACAATGGCAACAATTTGCTGCTCTTAAAAATTTATACGAGGATTGGAATCAAAAAATAAATGTGATCTCCCGCAAGGATATGGAGCATTTTTATGAACACCATGTACTTCATTCTCTTTCTATTGCTACTCAATTTGATTTACCTGCGGGATACAGAATTATGGATCTTGGCACGGGGGGCGGGTTTCCGGCAATTCCACTGGCGATCTTTTTTCCTGATGTACATTTTCACCTGGTAGATAGCATCAATAAAAAATTAAAAGTAGCGGAAACAATTTCGTCAGAAATCGGATTAAAGAATATAACCGTTCAGCATACACGGGCAGAAGAAATAAAAGATAAAAAATTTGATGTGATTGTTTCAAGAGCGGTTGCTCCATTAAAAGATTTGTGGTATTGGAGCAAACCTTTATTAAACAAAAAACCGGTAGATCAGCCAAAGAAAATTACAGGATTAATTTGTTTGAAAGGCGGCGATCTTTCAAAAGAAATTCATGACAGCGGCTTAAGGCCAAAAGTGTGGGAAATCAGTAAAATTTTTGAGGAGGAATTTTTTAAAGAAAAATACATATTATCAATTCCCTAGTTTGCCTTCATCAGCATATCATCTTATTCCCCTACATGGGCCAGATCAACTTTTCTTTTTGATTTTTTAACGAGAACAAGAACAAATGGAACACAAACCAAAAACATCACTCCGATCCAAAGAAATACATCCATATAAGAAAGAACGGTAGCTTGTATATCTACAAGCTTGTCCTGTAATTGAAGTGCCATTTTATGAGCAATATCCCATGGTGTACCTTTAGATTGAAAACCCCTGCTTAAAGTTTCGATATGTTGTTGAACATTTGGATCTGTAACTGAAAGTTTACTTACCAGGTCACTCCGATGTAGCTGGTTATCCCTGATTAGATAAGTAGAAATAATGGCTACGCCAAATGAGCCGCCCAATTGCCTCAACATTCCGGATAATGCCGCTCCCTGGCCAATTTCCTGGCCGCGTAAAGTAGAAAGTGCGAGTGTAGTGATAGGAATGGAAAGCAAACCAAGGCCCACACCCCGAATCACTAAAATCCAGAAAAAAGCGTCGCTTCCGGTATTGGGAGTAAGTACTTTATAAGCCATCAGGCTATAGATAAAAAAGATGATCATTCCTGATGTAATGAGCAACCTGAATGGCACTCCTCGCTCCATCATCTTGCCTACAAATGGCATCATAATGGCGGTAAAGATAGTACTCGGAATCATCAGCATTCCTGCTTGTAAGGCAGTCCAGCCCATAATCGTTTGTGTATAAAGCGGAATAATAAAAGTAGAGCCAAACAACCCAAAACCCAATACAAATGAGAGAATACTACCGATAGATAAATTCCTGTTTTTAAAAACCCTAAGTTCTACAACCGGGTGTTTGTAAACCAATTGCCGCCATATGAAGAAGTAAAAAGCAAAGAGACAAATTACTGACAATGAAATAATTAATGTACTGTTGAACCAGTCTTCTTCCTGGCCTTTTTCGAGGATAAACTGCAGCGAGCCAACGGAAATGATGAGTAAAGCAATCCCCAACCAGTCTACATTCTTTGCGCTCACCTTTTCTGCAAACTTTGGGCTTTTTACAAATTGGAGGGTAAGCAAAGTAGCCAATACACCTACAGGAATATTAATGTAAAAAATATAAGGCCATGAATAATTATCTACAATATAACCACCAAGTGGAGGCCCCAGCGTTGGGCCTACAATTACACCAAGAACATAGATCGTTTGTGCCATCCCTCTTTTTTCTATCAGATAGCTTTCTGTAATAATCGTTTGAGCGGTAACTAATAATGCCCCACCGCCAATCCCCTGGATAAAACGGAAAATGATCAGTTCTTCAATACTGGTTGCATTTCCGCAAGCCCATGAAGTAAAAGTGAAGATCATAATGGATGCGGCAAAATAATTGCGCCGTCCAAACTGCTGACTGAGCCAGCTCGTCATCGGCATTACAATTACATTGGCTATTGCATAAGCGGTAATAACCCATGTAATTTCAGTAAGTGAAGCGCCCAGGCTTCCCTGCATAGTAGGCAAAGCTATGTTTACAATTGTTGTATCAATGATTTGAAGCAGCGCGCAAACTACTGCTGTAAACGTGATGATTACGCGCCTGGAACCATACACCACCAAAGACTCTTCTTGCATATCTGTACGTTTATACTGTGAATGCCTTAACTATTCAAGCTCATGTTTTATATTATCGCGCATTTTTTCGACCGTTTTTGTGCATTCCCTGATTTCATTAATTTTTAAGCCGCTACATGCTATGGTAAATAATTCGATAACCCAGGGTTCTACCTTTTTACCTAATTGCCTTCCTTTCGCCGTAAGATAAATCAGCTTACTTCTCCTGTCGCCTGCATCTTCTGCTCTTTTTACTAATCCACGCTTCGTCAGGTTATCTATAAGAAACGTCATACTGGCTTTATCTTTTAAAGTAAGATCCGCCAATTCCTGTTGCTTAACTCCATCTTTTCGCCATAAACATGCCATAATCTGATGCATCTCAGAGGTAAGATCAATATTATTCTCCCTGAACTTTTGTTGCATAAACTGGCGTATATTATCCCTCAACTCTAAAGCTAAATGGGTGAAGTGACGGGTCGTTTCTGCTTTTTGATTTGGTATAGCCATAATTTTTATATAAAGGGAATGCAAAGGCACAAAGTTAGATACTTGATAGTTAAATAACAAACTAATTTTTTTTTAAAATTAAAGTGAATATATATTCTCATTTTCTATAAGAGATACTTCAGGTAGAGGCTCAGATTTTTAATAAAAGCAAAACTGATTGAATTAGTTTATAAAAATTTAATCTTAAATTTAACCTGAGACAATAAGACCCTTCAACGATTTCATTTTTTAAAATAAAAATTTTTCGTAACAATTTTTAACTGGTTTTTACTTAACACTTTGTATATGAAAACACTGCTTGTACCTGTAGATTTCACTGCAGCTTCAGCAAATGCAATTGATTTTGCTGCTAAATGGGCAGTGAAATATAATTATGAACGTATTATTTTATTAAGATCCTTCTATACGTCGATGTATGAAACTGTGATTATGGGAGGCGAGTTTGCGAATGTGGATCAGAATTATCTAAACAAAACCAGGGCAAACGAAAAAGAGCAATTGAATAATTTATGCAAAGAGCTTGATGAAAAAACGGGAAAAAATATTAAAGTACAAACTGCTGTTACGGAATTACCGCTGCTCAGGAGTATTGTTCATGTAGTAAAAACAGAACAGCCGGTGACGATTTTACTGGGGATTGATAAATCGGATTATTCAAATGAATCTTTGATTTCGGGAAACGTAATAAGCATTGCAAAAATCAGCCCTGTGCGGGTTTTAATTGTTCCGAGGGATTACAAATATGCAGAGGTTGAAAAAGCACTTGTTCCGTGCAATTTTGATGCGATAGATGATATTGATAAAATAAACCGCCTTCGAACCAGCCCACAATGGGAGCACGTCCAATTGATGGTACTGAATGTAGATCCAAAAAGAAGATATATGGCTGCTGATTTTAAATTTTTGGAAAAAGAAAAGGCATTACATGCGTATTTAAAAAATTTTCATCATCAGATTTATTATGCAGATAATTCAAATGTGATTGATGGAATTTTATATTTTGAAAAGATAAATGAAGTTCAATTAATAATCGCACTTCCCGGAGAATATAGCTTTTTATATTCGCTTACTCATAAAAATATATCAGAGGCAATATACCGGAATGCAAAGCTGCCGGTGATGATTCTGAAATAGAAATTTATAAAGAAAAAAAGCAAATATAAATTTGCTTTTTTTTCTTTATTTACTGCAAAATAAACAACCTAAACCATTAAACATTACTGAATTTGTATAAAAAAAATTACCAGTTTAATTTCAAAACATTATTATCCAAATTCACATCGGCCA
>JBQCFO010000134.1:0-3532 GCA_051959055.1 Ginsengibacter sp.
AATTTCTGATATCCGAGGATCGTTTATAAGCGATTTATTGATAAAATAATCGAGTGTTTTATTTTGGGCAAAAGAAGATACGGAGAAATGAAAAGAAAGAATTATTATAAGAAATTTCTTATTCATATTTATAAAACAAAAGCCATCCCCTTGTTTGAACGGGATAGCTTATTGCTAAAGGTTTTTTATTTTTCTTCCTTTACAAAATTTCCGTTCTCATCAAAAATAACATCTTTGCCATGAATTTCTACTTCATATGAAATCTTTCCATTCATGTCTGTTGCTCTTCCTACATCCCCGAATTTGGAGGTTTTGTAATGCTCTTTTGCATAAGCCAACACCCCTTTCGGTAAATCTTTTGCCGGAATTGCTTTTACAATTTCTATGAATTGGCCTGATGGAGTATATTGTACAGAATTGGCTTCGCCATCTTTTCCACCCCAGTTTGCCTCGTAATTTCCTTTCTCTTTTTCCCAGGTTATCTTGTAATTTTTCGATTCCGGATTCTTGTCCATGTTTGCTTTTTTTACTACGGCCGGAACATTTACTTTTTCATGTCCGCCTTCTTTTTCCTGTGCAAAAGATGCACTGTTTACTGCAAAGATTATTGCTGTAAGAACGAATACTTTTTTCATTTTTTGTTTTTACTTGTTTATAAATTATACAAACTTAAAAACTGAATCTGAAGGAAAATTGAGGAAACAGTAAGATTTCTTTATGGAAAAGATAAAAAACCGCCTCATGGATATGAGGCGGAGCGTGGTTTCAAAAGCGAGTAGTTGAAAAGTCTTGCTTTTAATTTTTGAAATGCATACTATGAATGCTATAAAATTACATATCCAATGGTTTCATTTTGGGAACCAATATTTGCATGATGATCCACGCCAGCAAATAAGCTCCGGCGCAAACGGCAAACATGATATAATAGGCAACCTCAATTTTGCCTAACTCCCTGTAATGCACAAACATATTTTTCTGAACAAAAAGCGTGAGTAAAATGCCTCCTAGTCCACCAAACATACCTCCGATTCCTGTTACAGATGCGGTGGCAGATTTAGGAAACATATCACTTACTGTTGTAAAGATATTGGCGCTCCACGCCTGGTGTGCTGCCGCTGCCAAACCGATAATTAAAACAGCCAGCCACATGTTTACACTTCCTGCCACCTGCGCAAATAAAATAGGAACCACCAGGAATGCAAACATCAGCATAGAAATCTTTCGTGCCCTGAAAACAGGCGCACCTTTTCTAATCATTGCCAAAGGAAGCCAGCCTCCACCCACACTACCGATAGTCGATAGCATATAAACAACAGCCACGGGAACTGCAATCTGTGTAATTGTAAGATGATATTGACTTTCCAAAAAATCGGGAAGCCAGAAAAGATAAAACCACCAAACCGGATCAGTAAGAAACTTTCCAATCGCAAAAGCCCATGTTTGTTTGTAGCTTAATAATTTTCCCCAGGATATTTTTGATCCTTTGATTTCCTCCACTGCTGTTTCATCTTTATCACTATGTATATAATTAAACTCTTCCCGCGAAAGGCGCTTTTCCTTAGCAGGAACCTCATAAAAAATAAACCACAAAACAAGCCACACAAAACCCAACATGCCCGTAAGAATAAATGCCCATTTCCACCCCCATGCAACTGCAATAAACGGAACCGTTAATGGTGCAATGATTGCACCAAGGTTTGAACCTGAATTAAAAATGCCTGTTGCCAATGCGCGTTCTTTTTTGGGGAACCATTCTGCGGTAGATTTAATGGCAGCAGGAAAATTACCTGATTCTGTAACGCCAAGAAAAGATCTAACAACGGCAAAACCAAAAACGCTTGAAGCAAAAGCATGGCAAACAGCAGCCACACTCCACAAGCCGGTAGAAACAGCATAACCAATCTTTGAACCAAGTTTGTCAATAATATGGCCGGCGCCCAGCATTCCAAATGCGTAAAAAAACTTGAAAGCAATTTCTATGTTTGCATAATCCGCATCGTTCCAATGAAGTTCTTCTGATAACACCGATTTTAATAAACTGATTACCTGCCTGTCGAGATAATTAATTGTTGTAGCAAAAAATATCAACCCACAAATAGTCCACCGGTATTTACCAATTGTTTTTTGCACATTAAAAACGTTTTGCTTAGAATCAGTTTTTTCAACTTCAATAGTTTGCTGCATGATAGTTTTGTTTTAATTATTGTTTGAGGCCTTTTAAAATTGTCAATGCTTCGCGGGCCAGCTCTTCAATTTTAGCATAATTTTTTTGTTCAAGTAAATCTTTACTGATCAGCTTACTTCCCATACCAACAGCACATACGCCTGATTTCAGCCATTTTGAAATATTTTCTTCATCCAAATCCACACCGCCCGTCGGCATAAACAAAAGATCAGGAAACAAGGGTTTGATAGCACTCATAAATCCAGGCCCTAAAATATTTCCGGGAAACAGTTTAATCATTTTAGCACCGATAGATTCAGCGCGGATTATTTCTGTGGGTGTCATGCAGCCGGGAACCCAAAGCATGTTGTGTTTGTCTGCTACAGCAGCTACACCTTCTATAAGGCCGGGACAAATAATAAAATCAGCGCCTGCATCAATAAAGGTTTCGGCCATTTGTTTATTTTTAATTGTGCCAATGCCAATGTACATGTCCTTCAATTCTGTATCACACAACTCGCGCATCTTTTTAAAATTCTGTAATGCCGCCTCACCACGATTGGTATATTCAACCGTTCTGATTCCGGCGCGATATAAGGCTTTTAAAACCTGCAGGCTTACTTCGGTATCTTTATAAAAGTATAGAGGTAAAATTCCCTCCCTGGGAATAAGCTCTAATAAGTGGTTTTTCTTTTCCATGAATGTTTTTTTCTGTGAACAATGTTATTGTAATAAAATTATAAATCCATATTTTTTTATGCAATCGTTCCCAATAAATCCACTTTTGGAAATTTTTAATCTTTCCAAAAGTTTATTAACCTTTGGAAAGATATTCATTTAAGTTTATAAAAATAACCGGCATAAATTTTTCGGAATCTTTACGCAAACGTTTCCGCATATTTTCTTGTTCTGTTAATAAATAAGAAAGAGATTTGAATGAAATATTTTTCAAAAAATTCATTTATCAACCCAGTAAATTACTAAAAAGTCATGGCAAAAAAAGTTGTTACGCTTGGAGAAATTATGCTTCGTTTATCTACTCCTGATTATAAAAGATTTGTGCAGGCAGATAGTTTTGATGTTACGTATGGCGGCGGCGAAGCCAATGTGGCTGCGGCTCTCACCAATTACGGATTAAAAGGTGTGTTTGTTTCCAAAGTGCCTGATAATGCAATCGGACAGTCGGCAATCAATCATCTGCGTCGCTATGGTGTAGATACACAATTTGTGGCCCGGGGTGGAAAAAGACTCGGCATTTATTTTTTAGAAACCGGCGCTTCCATGCGGGCATCACAAGTGATTTATGATCGCGCAGATGCAGCGATTTCAGAAGCAGAAATTTCTGATTTTGATTTTGATAAAATATTT
>JBQCFO010000135.1:0-4548 GCA_051959055.1 Ginsengibacter sp.
TCAAGATTTTATTCTGTTGTTGGAGAAGATGAAATGAAATACAAAGCCGCGCTGGCCTGGCTTTTAACATGTCGCGGTATTCCCGAACTATATTATGGTGATGAAATAGGAATGAAAGGACTGACTTCACCAAATGACGGGTATGTTCGTAAAGATTTTCCAGGCGGATGGAGAAGCGATTCATTAAATAAATTTACAGTTGCAGGTAGAACTGCTAAAGAAGAGGATCTTTGGAAATACATTGCTACGCTGGCAAATTTTAGAAAAAATTCTTCTGCAATTACCACAGGAAAGATGATGCAATTTGCTCCCTCAAAAGGTGAATACGTTTTCTTTCGCTACGACAGCAAACAAACAATTATGACTGTTATGAATACAGCAAAAGAAAAGCTTACGATTGAAATGAAAAATTATTCTGAAAGAACAAATGGTTTTAGCAAAATGAAAAATGTGATTACCGGCGTAATACAACCACTTGCGGATTTCTCTTTAATGCCGATGGAGAGTGGTGTGTGGGAGTTAGTGAAGTAAGTGTAATCAATGATTTTGATTTTTATTCCAGACTGTGAACAGTCGCTGAAAGTCCAATAATTTCGGTTCTCCTTCGTTTTTTATGGAAAATAAGGTAATAAGGTGAATTAGAAATTTTTCGATTCTATTACTGAGGTTGACTGTTAGCCGCCTTTACTAAAACTGGTTTAGTAAAATCTCATTAATCCCACCAAACCCTATTACCATGCATTCTAAATTTTCGCCGGTTGGTGAGAACACAAGCCGGAGCACTCTGTGGGCGCTGTCTTCACCAGATATTTTCCAATTTTCAAATTTTTGAAATGAAACCTCATAATAAAAACTTTTTCAAAATCTGGCTGTTTGCTTTCCTTATTTTCTCATCCATCACGCCTTTAAAAAGATCGCCTTTTTTTTCTATCCTTTCTAAAATGGTATGGATGTCGAATTTTTTGGGATCCAACTTTTCATTTATTTCTTTCCATTCCAAAGGCGTTGAAACTGTGGGCGCCGGCGCCGGCCTTACACTATATGCGGCTGCAATGGTATCAGCTTCGTCATTTTGATTTGGATCAATGTACAACTTGTCACCACGATTTGAAACGGTTATTTCTGTTGTCGTAATCTCCGGCACGGTAAGATTTATTTGCTTACAAATTTCTTCAGCAATCTTTCTTGCATCAGGAAAAGCAAATTTCTCGCACGGAATAAAAAGATGCATTCCCGTCTTGCCAGACGTTTTGGGAAACGTTTTTAATTTTAATTTATCAAAAATGTCTTTTGCAGCCAACGAAGTTTTAATTACTTTTTTGAAATCATTGTCACTTGGATCGAGGTCAATGATGATAAAATCCGGTTGCTGGAAATTGGTAACACGCGATGTCCAGGGATTAATATCTATGCAGCCAAGGTTTACCATATAAAGTAATGTGGCTTCATCATTACACACCAGATAATCTATGGTATTTCGTTTGCCTTTTTTCGGATGTTTTCTTGGTGTAGTAAAGATTTCAGCCCATGATGGTTGATTGCCTTCCATGTCTTTAATATAAAATCCTGGCGCGGTAGCCTTAATTTTTTTTATATGCAATGATTCAGCGCGATCTTTTAAATAGGGCAAAATGTAAGAGGAAACAGAATGATAATATTCTATCAAAACAGCTTTTGTAATTCCTTTCCAAAGTTCTATTTCTACATTCGTAAGCATTACTTTTTTTCCATCAATGGTAACGGAATCCTCACTCGTTATTTTCTCATTTTTTAGAAGTTTCCAGTTACTTTCATCCGCAACAGTAATTTTCTCCGGAGTAGTTTTGTTTTCTTTCTGCGATTCATCATCAGTTTTATCTTCCACTTCATTAAGCGGCACTGCTTTTTCTTCAACAACCTGTTCCGGTTTTTTATCTTCTCTGAAGCCCAGGAATATCGCAGGTTTCCTGATTTTACCGGAACTGGTATACGTGGCAAACTTTATATTGGCAACTAATTCAGGTTTTATGAAATGAACTTTTCGATCGGTGTCCACTTTGTTGGAAAACGGACTTTTCTTTATTTCAATTGGTTCTAATTTTTTCATAATCTCCTCTTTTTCATCTCTTTTATATCCACCGCTGGCCTGTCCCCGGTACATTAATTTTCCATCTTCATAATAACCAAAAAGCAAAGAAGCAAACGGAGCACCGCTGTCAGATTCTGTCCAACCACCGATTACAAATTCCTGTCTTTTTTCAGTTGGTACCTTCAACCAATCGTTGCCACGCTTTCCCGGTTCATATTTGCTGCTTTTTCTTTTGGCAATGATGCCTTCCATCTCCCTTTTTTTCATCAGTTCAAACAACTGAATCCCCTGATCAAAATCATCGCTGTATTTGATTACTTCATTAAAATCAAGGGCATTAGAAAGAATTTCTTTTCTTTCCTTTAATGGAAGATTCATCAGGCTGTATCCTTTATACCAAAGAATATCGAACGTATAAAACACCAAAGGATTTTTTCCATTGTTTTTTTGCAAAGCATCAAAATCAGGTTTGCCTTCCTCGTTTAATGCGACCAGTTCTCCATCAAGAATCACATCAGAATCGAGCGCTGATAAGGCTTTTACAACTGAAGAGTATCTTTCTGTATAATCCAAACCGCTTCTTGAACTTAAAATTACTTCCCCGTTTTGCACATACGCAATAATGCGATAGCCATCTAACTTTACTTCATATAAAAAGTCCGGATCGTCAAATGGTTCTTTGATCAAAGTGCACAACATCGGTTTTATTCCAGATAAAAATTTTGATTTCTTTCCTTTTTTTATCAATGCTGTAATTTCATTTTTATCCACAGATTCAGTTTCACTCACTGTTGCTTCTTGCTTAGATTCAACTTTTTTTGCACGGTTGCTTTGCCATTCCTTTTCGGGATGCTCTTTTACCTGTTCCAGTGTTTTGTGTGATAAAACCGATTTGTCCTTTTTGGTAATATCTTCCGTTGATGCAAACTTGTCTTTTTTCTTAATTAATAGCCACGCATTGTCTCCACGCTCTTTTGTTTTTATCAAAGAAAATTCTCCTTTTAATTTATGTCCGTGCAAAACAAATGAAATAGCGCCCTGGTATAAATGATGCAAAAGCGATTTTTCGTCTTCCTTTTTTGTTTTCTTTTTTTCCTCGGGGGCGTAAGTTCCTTCATCCCAAACTATAACGGTCCCTGCGCCATATCCTTCAGGAATAATTCCTTCAAAATTCCGGTAATCCCACGGATGATCTTCCACCATCATCGCCAGCCTTTTATCCTCAGGATTCATAGAAGGCCCTTTGGGAACAGCCCAGCTTTTTAGCACTCCTTCCATCTCCAATCTGAAATCATAATGAAGATGAGACGCATGATGTTTCTGAACTACAAAGCGCAATTCATTTCCTGTAGGCTTCCCTCCGGTTGGCTCCGGCGTTTTATCGAATGATCGTTTTTGTTTGTATTTGGATAAAGACATTTATCCTGATCAATAAAAAGATATGCCAGATTTTTTTGGCATAACACTTGTTTTTAACTTTAAAATTCAAATTATGGATAACAAAAAAGACATTGGCACCCGCGACAGGAGCCGTATCAATTTATCAGAAGATTATGAATTATCTCATTGGTCGGAAAAATTCGGCATTTCAAAAGCAGAATTGCGAAACGCTGTAAAGCAGGCAGGGCCTATGGTAAAGGATATAGAAGCCTTTTTGAAGAACAATAAATAAAAAGAATTTGTTGTTCTTTTTTTAAGAGCAAGTTCCCGTGTATTTTTCAAAACAAAAAAAGAATCTGCACAACCGGTTTGCAGAAGTTTTTTATTTTAAAGATGTGATTAAGAGGCTTTTTTTGCAGGCTCTTCCCCAAGCTGCTGTTTGCGCTGCATATTCAATTTTCCATTGTATTGCGCCCCCAGCTCTATTTCCAGCGTATCGGTCGTTATATCTCCATGTACGCAACCCGTCTTTTTTATTTACAGTTGTGTTGTTTTCACAGTACCACTGATGGTGCCATAAATGATAGCAGAACGGGTATGAATGTCTCCTTCAATTTTTCCTTTTTCACCCAATACCACACCTCCTTCTACATTTACATTACCTATTATTTTTCCTTCAATTCTGATCACAGAAGCACCACGTAATTCACCTGTAAAAACGTATCCTTCACCAATAATGGTAGAGATTTCCTGTTGATTGATCTCTAATGGCTGTTGCTCTTTGTTTTTTTTAAACATAATTAATTGAGGGTTAAAAATGATTGAGGATTAATTTTTTGTCCGTTTTTGTGCACTTCATAATGCAGATGTGGTCCTGTAGAACGGCCTGTAGAACCTATTTTTCCAATCTCCTGCCCAATGTTGATCTGCTGTCCTTCTTTTACCAATATTTTCGACAAATGCCCATAAAGGGTTTCAAATCCATTGGCGTGTTTTAAAATAATACAATTACCAAATCCACCTTTCACACCTGCAAATTCTACTTCCCCTTTTGCCATCGCTTTTACCGGCGCTCCAAAAGGGCCGCTGATGTCAAGGCC
>JBQCFO010000136.1:0-3213 GCA_051959055.1 Ginsengibacter sp.
TCCTTTTTTAGCAGAATACAACAGAAAAATAATTTTTAAAACTGGAGAAGACCAATCTGACACTATTGATATGTTTGAGAATACAGGAGGAAGGACATTATTCAATTTGTATTTTCAAGAAGGCGGAAATAAAAAACGTATAATTTTAGAAGATAATTTTGGGTTTTATTATTACGACATTACCAACAAAAATTACTTTGAAGACTTAGGAACAAATAAAATGCAAAAAGTTCCTAATTCCCACACGATTTATTTAGGTAGAATTGATGGAGAATCATATCCATTAAAATTTGTTGACAGAAAAGACAAATCTGAAAGGGAAATAGAACATTTGTGAAATTAGATAATACAACTGCTATCACGAACTGTGCAGGTGGGGCTGAAGGAATAAACATCAGCATTTGTGCTGCTATCGTCAGCAGTTCCGGCACAGGGAATTCTATCAGCAAACAAACAAATAATCAACTTTTTTATTCTATATTCGGCTGACGGTTCGGGCAGACGGAACGTTGAATTCCCCACCTGCACAAAGCCCTGGCCGTATGCCATTTGAGAGAACCCGACTATGCCAATAATACTGACACCAATTTTACTGACTTTAATTTCAAGCGTTTTTGTTCTCGTAAACTTCATTGGATATTTGACGAAGGGACATATAATTACGAATAGAAAGTTGTGGAGAATTATACAAATTTGGACAGTTGTCATTCTGCCGGCGCTATTTCTTTCTTTCATGGATTTGCCAAATAAAAATGATTGTTGTTCAGACAGTGCCATTTTCTCACCCGGGAATAGAATTGGAATCTATACGCTGATTATTTTTTATACAGGCGCTTTTATAGTGACTATTTTTAGAGAGAAACTTCTACCACCGTTTTCAGAATTGATTTTGAATTCCTTTTTGATTTCTGGACTTATCCTTAACATTATATTCTGCCAGCATTTCACTACAATTGAAGAAGGGTACATTTAGTGGCTTTTTGGTAACATTTCAATAATCATGTTATTGCTTATTGTTTTGATGAAAAAGCAAAAGCAAGTTGCTAATGAAATAAATACAATGGAAAACAAATTTTCAAAATAATTGCGTCTTCATCTTTGTCACCTGCACTTCCATTTCCACAAATCACACTTCATTTCTGTTAGTTAATCCTTTGCACTTTTTATAAGAAGCCTTGTAAAATAATTTAGGGTTTTTATTCATTTATTCATCACCATTTAAATTAAGAGAAATGAAAAAGCAAACTAAATTTACATTAATGCTGGTAAGTGCGTTCATTGTCTTGAATCTCGGTTGCAGGAAAAATGACCACGACGTTTCGCCATGCGAACAGCCTGCGACAGGAGAATATAATGCAGACGTTCAAAATGAATACACCATGAAAGCGGGAGCAAATGTACCTGCGAAGTGGTATGATCTTGCGATTAAACTTTCGCTCACTACGCCCAACCAAAGCTCCGGGCCGATTATTTCACGAACTATGGGTTACATGGGGCTTGCTTTATATGAATCAGTTGTGCCCGGCATTCCCGCAGATCAATCTATTCAGAGCCAGCTAAATGGGATGCCTGCGCTGCCACAAGTCGTTTGCGGAGAGAAATATTTTTATCCTTCTTGCGCCAATGCTGCTTTGGCTAACATGGTTCATCACATGTTTGGTAATACTTCTCCGGCACAAAATTTTACGATTGATTCATTAGAAACTTCATTCAACACATTATTTGCATCAGTAGTTTCAAAAGATGTGTTAGATCGCTCTTTAAATTTTGGCAGGGATATATCAAATGCTATTTATGCATGGTCTGTTTCCGATGGCGGAGATCAGGCCTACCTTAATCCGTTTCCATCAACATACACACCTCCGACAGGTCCGGGATTATGGGTTGCCCAGCCAGGTCAATTCGCTCAGCTTCCTAACTGGGGCAATAACAGAACTTTTATAAAGAACGATGCTGCAAATACGCAACCGTCGCCACCCCCTGCCTATTCTACAGAAACTTCATCAAAATTCTACCAGGACGAATTAGAAGTATATAATGAGTCTATCAACCAGGATCCCGAACATATCATTATTGCTAAGTATTGGGCTTCTGTACCCGGGCCATGTGTGTCGATTTCCATTTTAAGTTCTGTGCTTGCCGGTAAAAATTCCAGCCTTTCGGTTGCGGCGGAAGCTTACTGCAGAGTTGGGATTGCCGTTGCTGATGCTATAATTTCATGCTATAAAACCAAATATCAGTATAACGAGGAAAGGCCTATAACTTTTATAAGAGCCAACTTTAGTCCGACATGGGTTCCAACACTTACTACACCACCATTCCCGGACTATACCTCAGCACATTCAGTGCAGGCCGGCGCCAGCGCAAGAGTGCTTGCAGACATGTTTGGCAACAATACTACTTTCACTGATAATACGATTAACAGCCTCGGGTTTACTCCGCGGGTATTTACATCATTTTCCGATTGTGCCAATGAGGTTGCGCTTTCGCGCCTTTATGCCGGAATACACGTTCGCACTTCCAACATGGTCGGCTTAAACCAGGGAAATCTTGTCGGCATGCATGTGAGCGCATTGCAGTTTAGAAGAAATTGACGGAATCGTACCGAAAACAGCCGGAGATCGTTGAAACAAAAACATTAAATGCTTGGTTATGAAAAAAATATTCTTTTCGATAATTATCCTGCCAATGGTAGTGATAATATTCTTTCTTTCCTGCAAGAAAGAACACACTTCTGAAGGGTTCATTGGAAATAATCAACCTCCTGTTGCGGTCGCAGGGCCTGATACGGTCATCACGCTACCAACTGACAGCGTATTGCTTAATGGCAGCAAGTCGAGCGATCCGGATGGGAAGATAAGTGCATGGCAGTGGACAAAAGTAAGCGGTCCTGCTTCTTTTACAATCGTGAGTGCTACTGCTTCAATTACAAAGGTGTCTAATCTTACGGAAGGCACTTACCAGTTTGAGCTAAAAGTGACAGATGCAGGCGGATTGTTTGACAGAGATACTATTCAGGTGACTGTAATGAACAAGCCTCCTGGATGCACAAGCTGCAAGATCGTTTTCGTGAGTGACCGTGACGGCAATCCAGAGATTTACTCCTGTAACCCTGATGGCTCTAATATTAGTCGCCTCACCAACGACGCTGCAGGGTATGACGAACCCGCATGGTCGCCAGACGGTAAGCACATTGCGTTCGTCAGTGACCGA
>JBQCFO010000137.1:0-2105 GCA_051959055.1 Ginsengibacter sp.
TTTTTTTTGGGTCTTAAGGTTTTGCATCAAACAAATTAATTACCTTTTTTTCTTTTTCCAATATCTTAAATTTACTATTGGATTCTTTCCTTTTTTCTTTTCTGGTAAAACCTTACCATTTGCAGCGAAACTGCGAGCAGAATTAACGCAAATCCAAAATAAAATCCGCCCCCTAAAAATTTATTTTCTTTAAAAATAATAAAGGCTAAAATAATGGAGTAAACCGGTTCAAAATTATAAGTGAGGTTGGTGGTAAATGCAGAAATATGTTTCAATGCATGCAAACTCAGATTAAAAGCAAAAACCGTACAAACACCGGCTAGAACCAAGAGCCACAGCCAGTCTGTAGAAGTAGGAATAAAATATGTGGCAGGAAAAAACTGAAGGTAAACAGGAAGAATAAAACAAAGGGCGATAAAACCGCCGCTCATTTCATAAAGCGTTACGGTATTGGGCGAAAACCGGTTCAGCAATGTTTTATTAAGAATGGGAAAAAGACAGGCAAGCATTGCAGAAATAATTCCGAAAATAATCCCGGTTTTATATTCAGGATAAAAGTTAAAGATGAGATAAACCCCGGCAATAGCCAGCATTCCAAGAATTACTTCTACAAAATCAACCCTTCTCCGCCTGATTAATGGTTCAAATAAAGAAGTGAAAAATCCAATAGTTGATAAACAGGTAACGGATACAGAAACGTTGGCATATTTGATACTTCCATAAAAGCTAACCCAATGCAGTGAAATGATGGCGCCGACCCCAAAAAGAGTAAGTGTATTTTTCCAGGAAAGTTTTTTTAATTGTTTTCTGGAAAACAAAATGATAGCAAGAATTATAACTGTTAAGAGCATCCTGTAAGCAGTTAAAAGACCTTCGTTTAATGTAATCAGTTTTCCTAAAATTGCTGTAAAACCCGCAAGTATTACGGCAAAGTGAAGCTGAAGAAATGCTTTTTTCAATGAAATTTAAACCGTGTTTTTTAGAGAAAAGATTTTATCAAAACCTTTCTGAAGTGAAATTAAAATCAAAATTAAATGAAGAAGAAGCAGAAATAAAATTTTATTCAGGATAAAATAGTGTATTATTTGCCGCTACCGGTAAAGCCAAAAAATCAAGATGGTCGATTACGAAGAATGAAGTGGCTATTTGATATGTCGTTGATTTCAACACAATAAACGAACAAGTACTACACTTTTATATTTCCAAGCTGGTTGTATTTATTTCCCAATATTTCCAACAAAAAAGAGAACTGCATGGCAATTCTCTTTTTTGTTGGAAATATTTACTCAATTATTTTATCGTGCAATTCCCATTTTTGCTTCTATAGAAAGTGTAGCATGTGGTACGGCTCTTAACCTGGCTTTGTCGATTAATTTGCCGGTAACACGGCAAATTCCATAAGTTTTATTTTCAATACGCATAAGCGCTTTTTCCAAATGATCTATAAATGTGATTTGCCGGCTTGCCATCTGGCTCAATTGTTCTCTTTCCATGCTAAGACTTCCATCTTCCATGGTCATATAGCGGTTGTCACTTTCATCGCCACCCATTTGATCTTTGCGGGTAATAAGGCCTTGCAAATAGCCGAGTTCTTTTTTAGCTGTTTCTAATTTCCGTGTAATTAATTCCCTGAATTCCACAAGTTCATTGTCGCTGTAACGCATAGTTGGTCCGTTATTTTCGGTTTGTGATTGATCTAAAACTGATTTAGTAAATTCCGGTTCATATTTTCTGGCTTTTTCGGTATTTGTTTTTGGCATTACAAAAGGCTTCTCAGCTTTTTTTGTTTCTTCCTTGCTCTTTGCCTTCGCTTTTGCCAATGCTTTTTTTAATTCTGCCTGATGATCCTGAAGATGTTTTTCTACCTCTTTTTCAGTTGTTTTTTGTTTTGCGGGTTTGGAAGTAATCGTATTTTTCTTATCAACAGCTACTTTTTTTGAAGTAGCAGTGTCTTTTTTTGAAACAGTTTTATTAGCCTTTTCTGGCTTTGTAACTGCACTTTTTTTAGGGATAGCCAATTTTTTAGGTACTGCTTTTTTTACTCCGGCTTTAGCAGTTTTTTTTACCGGAGTGTGTTGTTTAATAGTGTTAGGTGATTTTTGTTT